>JAIRTU010000129.1 GCA_031254735.1 Bacteroidales bacterium
CTTTATGCGAAATATAATGCGATATATGCTGTATTTCCGGTGCGGCGTCGGCGGGACAAACACGCAAACCTGCCATTAACATGGCATCGTAATCGGGAATATCATCACCCATATAAACCACCTGTTCGGGACGAAGATTCTTGCTTTCCATGTATTGAGCAAACACTTTGGTTTTGTCTGACACTTTCAAAAAAATGTCAAACGCCGGAAATTCGCTAAACCGCGCCCGCATGCTTTCGGAGTATCCGCCCGAAATGATACATACATTATATCCCTGTTTGATAGCATATTGTATGGCGTAACCGTCTTTGGCGTTGGTCATGCGGAGTTGGTCGCCATTGGGTGCGACAAGTATTTTTCCGTTGCTCAACACTCCGTCGAAGTCGAAAATAAAGGTTGTAATATCTTTTAGTCTTTCTTTGTAATTTTTCATTTTATTTTTTGTTGTATCTGAATAATTTCGGACATCAATTTATAAATTTCTCTGTAACGAGGATCGTCAATCAGCTTTAAATGCTTGTCTGTTACTTGGTTGTCGCCGCGTGCCGCCGGGCCTGTCTGTGCTTCTTCGGGATAAAGCATGTCCAATTTCTCCACCGTTTCTTTTATCAGCGGAATGGCTATGGAAAAATCGATATTCCGACTGTTTAATATCTGTTTTACAACAACAAACAACGCATTGGGAAAATTGCTCGCAAAAACGCCCGCCAAATGCAAATATTGCCGCTGTTGAGAGGTCAGCCAGTGAGTAGACAGCGAAAGGCGTTCCGCCAAAAACGACAGGATTTTTTTCGAGAAAAAATTAGACGCCTCCAAACACAGAGGAACGGTACTGAAATCCAATTCTTTCCTCTTAGTGAGGGTTTGATAAGGATACAATACGCCATAGTTGGGCGAAAGTCTTTGCAAAATATCCATCTCCAAACCGCCCGATGTGTGAAGATAAAGCGAATCGGAGGGCGGTAAAGCAGATATAACCGAAGTATAAGCGTCATCTTTTACACAGAGCAGGTACACATTCGATTGGGGAATGTGTTTAAAATTGTCTGCAACCTCTGCTTTCACACTGTCTGCCAACGTTTTCGCCCTGTAAAAATTTCTGCCGATAATCGCATCTATCACAAAACCGCGATCATGAAAGTTTTTGGCGAAATGCCACGCCACGTTTCCTGTCCCTATAATTGAAATGGATAATTGTCTTGGATTCATCTTACGTATTTATTAATGTATTGAGGAAATCTGTTAAGTTTGCCAATGCCCGCCCGCGATGACTGATACTGTTTTTTTCTTCCAATGTCATTTGTGCAAAAGATGTTGAAAAACCTTCGGGTCGGAAAATGGGATCATAGCCAAAACCTTCCTCGCCATGTTTTTCCGTCAGGATCATTCCGTTGACTTTCCCCTCGAAAATATATTCTTTTCCGTCTAAAATCAAAGCAATCACCGTCTTGAAACAGGCTTTGCGGTCGGATACGGTTTCCATCTCCTGCAACACCTTGTTCATATTATCTTCAAACGAGCAATGTTCGCCTGCATAGCGAGCCGAATATACACCCGGACGACCGTCCAAAGCGTCTATTTCCAATCCTGTATCATCGGCGAAACAATTTTGTTGATATTTATGATACACATAACGTGCTTTTTGAAGGGCATTGCCCAACAAATCCGGTTGTTCTTCGGGTATTTCATCGTGGCAACCGGCTTCGCCAAGAGAGATAATTCGATAATTTTTCCCTGCCAATAATGCACGCACCTCGTCTAATTTATGTTTGTTGTTGCTCGCAAAAATTAATTCCATTTCGATTTTATTCCATGTTAATATTCAGTGATTCAACTTGATTGTGGTCTTTCCATTATAACGTTGCATTTGCAGAAAGATTTTATTGTTTTTCTTGAATAATTATTTTGCCAATTTCAAAATACGAACAGCCCCTCGGAGTACGAGAAGAAAAACAATAATTCCGATAATAAGATCAGGAATTTGACTTCCAAACAGATACACAAACAGTCCTGCAAGCATTACGCCTGCGTTGACAATCACATCGTTTGCCGAACAGATAAGACTTGCCTTGATGTGTGCCTCTTTGCTTTTGGCACGTTGAAGCAGCCACACACAGCTGATATTGGCAATAAGTGCAAGCAAAGAAATGCCTATCATCGTTTGAAAATGAGGCATTTGCTCTATCCCGACAAAACGCCTGATCACTTCCGACAAACCCAACAAAGCTAACAACAACTGTATAATACCGCAACAAAAGGCAACTTTCTTTTTCCCGGCAACTGCCGCACCCACCACCATCAAACTCATTCCGTAAACAAACGCATCGGCAAGCATATCCAGACTGTCGGCGAGCAGACCCATAGACTTGGAAAGCAAGCCTGTTGCTATTTCAACAAGGAAAAAGGCAAAATTGATCAGCAAAACCGCCCACAATATTTTTCGTTGCAACAAAGGGTTTTCGGCATTCTCCGGCGGTTCGGCGACAGTTACGCCTTTTAATACAGCGCCGAGGTTGAGCGACTCCAACAACTTTGTTATTTCCTCGTTGTCGCCCTCGTGAAACACATATAAGGTTCTCTCGGCTAAATCGAATTCCATAGAATAGACGTCTTTCACCGCTTCTAATTTTATCCGTATCAGACCTTCTTCCGACGGACAATCCATTTGAGATATATGATATGCAGACTTGTTCATTTTTGTTTTTTTAATTCTGCAAAAGTATCATTTTTTTGGAACACCTTCGGAATGAAGAATAAAGAACGCTGAAATGTGAAATATTTTTCATTGTTACCCGAAAAGACAGATCGCTCTTGTTTTTCGGTAATATCTTTTAGGATACTCCGTATTCAATTCGCACAAACTTTCCCCGTTTTTTTCGATACGTTAATATTGAAAGTTTTTTGGGTTCTTTTGTGTCAAATTTTCTTCCCAAATGCACACCAATTTTAATATTTTTCCTTTTCACTCCAACAAAAACAGTCAAAATCAGATGCCGTTGATGCAAGAAAACATTAGGATTTTCAGTACCAATAACTATTTTGCCGGAAAAGTTCCCGGCAGTAACATCGTCCCAATAAACAGTATCATATTGAAGAGGAATTTTATTTTGTATTACAAAGATTTTATTTGCTTTGGCATGTGAAAAATCGCAATTTGCAAAATACTTCATTGTATCCTCTTCGTAAATATAAACAGTATCAAAACGAGAGAAGAAATAATATTCCGGCAAAGGATATTCCGACAAAACTTGCTCCAATAAAGCACAATAATCCACCTTTTTCTGCCCCAAAAGAGCGGGAAAAACAAATGTCAATACAAACAAAAAGGTATAATTCAGCCTGATTTTCTTTTTCATAAATAATCTATTTGGGTACAGGAGGAGGAATCAAACTGTCAAAATCTTCCACGATAAAACCGGTGCAACAATCTTTACCTACGTAAGAATTAAATCGTTCTCTGATGTCTAAAAGTTTTATGGTATCGCTGATTTTATTGTCCGAATTTTCAGGTAAAATGTGATTTCCAATAATTATAGTTGTAATTTGGGAAAGCATATTGAATAATGCAGTTGTTCCAAAGTATTCGAACGATTCGTTTTCCGGTTGTATTTTTAAATAAAAGGCAGGAATAGAGATTGAATAATGTTTTGTAGTATCTTGAATTGGGTAGTATTTTTGTTTTGCGTTCTCTTGAAATTTATTAAGGATACCTTTAAACATTTTGTTTTCACTTTCAGTAATATGAAATGAATATGTTCCTTTAATACTTTCATCGCCGGATGGATAATAAAGAGCAATTTCCCATTTTTTATCAACAATTCTCAAATTATATAAAAAACCCAAGCAATGTCTTGGAAGTTCCATACTATTTGCTATTTCTATCGTATCGTATTTCAAACTATAAGAAGAAAATATTTGTTTATAATAAATTCTGCCTGTTTGAGATGAAATTATAGAATCATCAGCAGGAAAAGTCTGAAAACCATCTTCGTCCCATTTTTGAACAGTATAAAACTCATCATTAATAAGAAAAACACAATATCCATCGTCAGATTTATAAACTTTTTCCTGACATGCTTCATTTGTATCGGATTTTTTACATCGGCAAAAAAATATCGAAACTAAAAGTATTAAAATCCAATAATATTTATATTTACGCACCCCCATTTTTTTAATTGGCAGAGTTTACATCAAAACGCTGAAAAAAAATTCTGTTGAAAAATCATGATACATCTTACAAAGATACTGCTTTTTTCGGAGATATGCAAGTTTTTTCGGTATTTTCGGCATTTTTTTACCGCAAGAGATACGCAAAGCTGTACAGCAGAAAGAAATACACTTGATTTTCAACGACTTGCATCTAAAACCAATAATGGGAACTTCCGTTGTCGTTTCGAGTGTTCGGCTTACGATATTTCTCATTTCTCACTTTTTGTACTGTTTTTTTTATTACTTTTGTGGTGTAATTCATTATAAAAACAGTTCCGCATGCCGATAAAGATAAAAAATAATTTTCCTGATCGAAACAAAGCGTGCCTGTTGAGGCTTTTTTATCTTATCATTATTTTATTGTTCTGTCTATTTATCCTGTCTAAAATGCAGCAGCCTGTCGGTTTTGAAAGAGTAGAACACAATCGGTGTTTCGATTCTTTATTTATGTTTGTTGATATGGACGAGCATATCGCTCCGTCCTCGATGAATAAACACAAAAAGATATTAAAGAATAAGGATGTTAAATCTTGGTTATCGGGTGCCGATGAAAATAATATAAACGTTTACCAATTCACAAAAGGACACCGCAATTTTTTAATATTATGTTCACAACCATTTGCAGGGACGGGTTACGGTACTAATTTTTATATGTGGTTATTGGCAGATATAAATAGTGGACGAACATGTGGTAAAATGAGTTTATCAAAAAACAGAAACAGCTTTTATTTAAAAGATGATACGTTCTATTTTGTTGAATTAACTTTTGGGGATGATTTTTTCACAAACAAAGATGAATATTTTAATAAGCCTCCTTATTCGGTAAGTGTTGCAACATACATTTTGCTCGAATCAACATTTGAATTGGAAGAAATAACGTCATACGAGATAAAATCTCCCTGCTTGTATGAAGAATAAAGAATACTGAAATGTGGCGACAGGCTGATTTTTAATTACGAATTATACACTTCCGAAACGAAAAAAACGTAATTAATCACCCATCGGCTGTCTCCAATCGCTATTTCCGATGTCCCGATCTATATGAAACGAATAAGCATGCGGTTTTATTGCGGACAAATTTCTGATTTTTCTGCAATTTTTTTTGAAAAAAAATAATCATTTACTACCGATTTTTGTGTAATTTTGCAACTCGTAAAACAAGTTATTAATTATTAAAACCGAAGGCTCAATGGGATAACAGAGCAAGGTAGTATGAAAAAAGTATCGTTGTTTAGTATGGTGTTGGCGTTGTCTGTGTTTTTTCTTGCATGTGGCGGGAAAGATGCGGGTGGTAACGATGCAGCGGTAACCGATGTGGTGTTATCGGCAGAAAATCTTACGATTAGTGTCAACGAGAGCGTTACATTAACGGCAAGTGTCTTTCCCGAAGATGCCGCCGTAAAAGAAGTAACTTGGAAAAGTTCGGACGAAACGGTGGCAAGCGTGCAAAATGGTGTGGTAAAAGGCATTGGCAAAGGCTCTGCAACCATTACCGCCACCACCAAAGACGGAGAGAAAACGGCAAGTTGCAAAGTGCTTGTTGAGAAAACATTGCATAGTTTTGTGGTTGACGATATTTATGGAAAAGCATTTGATTTGTCTCAACTGAAAGGAAAAAAAGTGCTGATTGTCAATGTTGCTTCACAATGCGGACTCACGCCTCAATACGCCGATTTGCAAAAGCTTTATGAAACGCATGCACGTTACAATTTTGTAATTATCGGTTTTCCCTGTAATGATTTTGGCGGACAAGAACCCGGAACGTCCGACGAGATTGTAGAGTTTTGCCAATCGAATTACGGCGTTACTTTTCCTTTGATGAGTAAAGTTTCGGTTAAAGGCAATGCGAAAGCACCTCTGTACAAATGGCTTACCGAAAAATCTGAAAATGAATGGAAAGACGTGGAAATAGAATGGAATTTCCAAAAATTTATGATAGACGAAAACGGACAGATTGTAGATTGTCTTTCGCCGCAATCGCCCTTTTTCGACAGAGTGGCAACGTGGGTCAAAGGCAATTAAAAACAATTGTCTTTCTTGATAAATAATTAATTCTTACTGATTTTAAACGATAAGCGAATGAAGAAAATTTTATTTTTTATTCTTGCAGAAATTGGGTTATTGTCGGGAGTGCAAGCCCAAGCATATTGGAACGATTATACAGGCATAGAATCGGAAGGGACAATGCCGCAAGCCTTGCAGGACGTTTTTACAAAAAAAACAAATACTCCCGAAGACAGTTATTTAAAAGCCTTGTGCGAGGGCGGAAAAATAGTCTATGGTTCATCTTTGAATAAATATTTAGACGTTATCATGGATAATCTGTTGGCAGACAATCAGCAGTTGCGCAACCGGATTTCGGTATTTGTGGTAAAATCGCCCGCTGTGAATGCCTACGCAATGAATCAGGGATTTATCTTTGTCAATGTCGGTTTGCTTGCACAAATCACCAACGAGGCAGAGCTTGCCTTTGTGTTGGCTCACGAGATTGTCCACATTGCTGAACAACACAGCGTTATGCCGCCCAAAACGTTCAATCTGAATACGTATCTTCGGTATCACAACCGTTCCAGAGAGCAGGAAAACGAAGCCGACCGTTATGCGCTTCAACGTTATTTTGCCGCATCGAAATACAGTTATAAAGCAATGGAAACGGCTTTTGATGTGCTGCAATACGGCTATCTTCCTTTTGATGAAATTCCTTTTAAACGTGGGGCGGTAGAAACCGATTTTTATACGTTTGACAATGGTTATTTTTTGGAAAATGTAAACACTATCCGCAGTCGGGAAGATTATATCGACACCCTCAGCACGCACCCCAATATTCTCAAACGCCGCAATGCCGCTCAAACGATCATTGCCTCCAAAGACGATCAGGGAAGAAGTGCTTTTGTGCAGAGCGAAGATTTGTTTAAAGAAATACAGACCATTGCGCGGCTGGAATGTATTCATCAATATCTTACGCGACACGATTACGGAAATGCCTATTACAATGCCTACGTTTTGTCTGCAACCATGCCGGAAAGCAGATATTTGCAAAATGCGATGGCTGTTGCGATTTACGGATTGAGCAAACACCGACAGGAAGCAGGTTTGAGAGAGGTTTTGCCAAAATCGAACAATATTGAAGGCGAAAAACAGCGAGTATATTATTTTTTTGAAAAACTGACCAAACAGGAATTTAATGCACTTGCCATACGTTTGTTGTGGAATGCTCACAAGCAAGATCCCGACAATCGGTATCTCTTGTCGATGTGCGAAGATGCAGTAAAAGATTTGTTGATAAAAAACAAATTCAAGTTGAGCGATTTTTCGGATTATGCTCTTGGGGCAGAAATTACGGAAGACACGGCAACAACCGTCGATGAGGCAAATTCGCAGACAGATCAAAACAAATATTCGCGTATCAAAACCACATCGACAACAAAAGTAAAACCCGATCAAAAGTTCAAAACAATAAATTATATGTTGGTGGATTTAAAGCAAGAGAGTGATTTTATTGCTTTTGTGGGGCAAGTCCAAAACAAAGCCGAAGATGACGAAGTATTGCATACGCTTCAATCGGCAGACGGATTTAATCTGAAAAACAACAGCATATTGCTGCTGAATCCCTCGTATCGGTTTGTCGCAAACAAACCCTCGACAGCTGTCAAAAAGACGTTGGCAGGAGAAAAAAGATTGTTGAAAAATTTGGACAGAAGCATTAAAATTTTAGACATTCCCGCACAAAAAATATCTGCAAGTTCGTTGACGGATTTCAATACGGATCAGTACAATCAATATTGCAAAATTATGGATTGGCTCGAAGATGTTTATTCGTTCACAGGCAATATGGTATTTTATCACAGTCGGGCAATGGAGTCGGTGGCAAGTGATTACAATTGCAAATACGCCATGCTGACGTCAACGGTGGTGCATCGCGGAAAATTTTTCACCTATGGAAAAATTCAGGATCTTGTCTTGTCGGTGAGTTTTTGTCCGGTAATATCGCCTGCTTTTTTGGCGGCGTTTCTTCTCCCCGCCAAAACGTCGGAAACAGGCTGTGCTTTTGTGGAAATAAATACAGGAAAAGTTGTTTATTCAAGGTCGCAGACCATGCGTAACATTTCTTCACACGATGCTTTTGTCAACGCATTTATCTACGATTGTCTGCATGCAGTAAAGAAAGGAGGAAAAAAGTAATGAAAAAGAAAGGATTATTATTGGGATTGTGGCTGTTGTGTGCGATTTTGTCTTCGCAGGCACAGGGATATATGGGAAAACGGTTTATTTTCAACATGGGTGCTTCACTTTCTCCTGCGTGGATACAACCGACGGCTATTTTTGGCGAATACGAAAATTCTGCACCATGGTATGCGTTCAATTATACGCTGTCGCCCAATGTTGAATGTATCGTATGGAAATTGGGAACGGCAGGAATATGTTATCATTTTTTCAAAACAAAATATTATGCCTACTATGTCTATCGCAGCGAAAACTCTTTTTTGGACTTTGACGTGAAAGAAAAAATAGAAGATTTAAACGTGCAGGGCTTGGGCATTTATTATAAACAATATTTTTCTTCCCGTTCAAGAGCGCCTATGGGGACATTTTTGAAGTTTCAAATAGATGATTTCTTCTTTAAATATCCCGACGGAGATAATTATCAATCTTTATCTACCGGAACGCTTTTGGCTCTCAAATTTGAGTATGGACATGATTTTCTGTTTTTCAACAGGTTGCGATTTTCAACAGGTCTCTCGCTTGGAACTACTTTCGGAGGTTACAAAGAATTATTTTTTCCTGAGCTTTTCTTCAAAACGGAGGCTTCCGTTTTAGGCGACGCCAAAGCACGTATACTCGGACATTATTGGCTTGGTTTTACGGTGGGTATCGGTTTTTTGGCTTTTTAAACGAAACAAAACAAACGGTTTATTCACAGAAAATCACTGCTCTGCGGTTTTGATGATCTATATCTTCTCTGCTTGAATGCAGGATTATACTATTTTTATTTTCCTGTCGTTTAATCTATTTTAAAAAATGATTTTATTCTAATGAGGAAATTCGTTTTACAGATAGCGATTATAATATGTATGTTGATTGTCTTGCCGCAGGAAGGACATGCTCAACGAAATGCCCCCAATCTCCCTAATTACGACAGAAAAATTGTTCATTTCGGTTTTTCTATCGGACTTAACCACGCCAATTTCACCATAAAGCCCGAATCGAATATCAACAGATACGATTCTTTGATGAGCGTAACTCCAAGCGGAATGGCAGGCTTTGACGTTGGAATTGTGGCGAATTTGCACTTGGGAAATTATTTCGATCTGCGTTTTGTTCCGGCATTGTCTCTCATTGACAGATCGTTAAATTACGAAATGCGATACAACGGAAAAACCACAAAAGAAACACAAAATATAGAATCGGTCAATCTGAACTTTCCTTTACTGCTGAAATTCAAATCTTCCCGCATGGGGAATACTCGTTTTTTTGTTGTCGGCGGGGCGCAGTATACCGTTGACCTTGCCAGCCGATCGAAAAAACGAACAAGCGGCGATGATATACATATTAAATTATACGTTAGCGATTTGCAGACGCAAGTAGGCGTCGGAATGGATTTTTATTTGGAGTTTTTCAAATTTTCGATAGAAGCCAAAATGTCGTATGGCATGCTCAACTTTTTGAAGAAAGAAAACAATATGTACACCAACAGTATCCATTATCTCCACTCCAAAACCTTTCATATCAGCTTCCTCTTTGAAGGGTAATGTTTTCAAGGCGTGATTGGGAGGGAAGAGTTTGTATTGTTGTTAGTCTTTGCTTTTGTATTTTCCCTTGCATAGCACCCTGTTGAGTGGTTGTTCGGAAATTCCGAACAACCACTCCTCGCCTCTCTCTCTTCAAAAAAATTGAACTGTTCGGAATTTCCGAACAGTTGATTCCTTTATCAACTCACCTTCTTCAAAAATATGTTTAATATGTTCACTGATGTTCGATTTGGACGATTGAAACAATTCTACCATATCGGCTTGTGTCAACCAAACTGTTTCATCTTCCAAACGTACCTGTATCTTAACCATTCCGTCTTCGGATTGATACAACAGAATTTCGCCTTTGTTTTGTATTGGTAATGTCATAATTTACAATTCTTCCTTATAATAAACCTTATAATATTTTCCTTTTTTGTCTGTGTATATGGGGTTTAAGTTTTGGTTTTTATCCCAAACACCATTTCCCGTACCCTCTGCTATCACATAACCATCACATAAGATTTTTTTGTTTGTTAAATAATCGTCAAATAAAAAATAGTTGATACCCAACATGTTGTATATATCATCTTGCTTTTCCATCAAATAAGCGTCAAATAAAAATGGATTTTATCACATAACCATCACATAAAGATTTTTACGCCCAAAACGGTAAATAACTTGCATATTTTTTTGAGGTATTTTCCGGGTCTTCGTCTTTTATCAATCTTTCTTCTAATGTATCACGAATTATTCTGGAAGCAATAGAATAATTGTGATTTTCAATATCGAACCTGTCTCGCAAAGTTTGATTAGTCATTTTTTCATTAGATACATATTTCAAACAGGCGTGTTGATAACAAGCATATACTTTTTCTTTTTTCGTTAAACCGTTGATCGGCTTATAACTGTACATGGTTACCCTTGTGCGATTTTCGGAAACTATCACACTGATTGGCGGTAATTGATAGAGTTCGTTCTGAAAAATAACTTTGTCCATTCCACTGCCCTTTTCTTCGCAAAATCCCATACGGCGCATAATATCAGCCAGTTTATCGTTACGAGAAAGATAAGCGTCAATAAATCTGTCGGGCGAAACCAACGGAATACCTGCATTTGAAATTTCTATCCTGTCGGTAAAAATTTCTATCATCGGAAATCCCTTTTCCGTAAGGTCTTGGTGGATTAACGCATTGGCAATTAACTCACGAATAGCAATTTCAGGGTACATTGTTGTTTGTTTTCGTAATGCTTTCCCTATTTCCTCGTTGGCAGGCAATTGAGAATTTACCCAATCAATCAGCCCTATAAAACCAACAGCGTATCCTTTTGTGCCGATTTGTTCGCGAACAGTTTCTACCTTGTTTTTACCTTTGTATATAATTACTCTTACCGCTTTACGTTCAAGGTTTTCAAAGTCGCGAAGGTTTTTGGCAAAAAGTACAGCGCCAAGTTTTGTTACCGCATAAATTTTTGATTTCAAAATTAAACCTTCTTCCAAAAATTTGTCAATCACACCCTGTTGAACACTTGGATAGGGCAATTTCATTAAATCAAAATAGGTTTCGGTACTTAACAAATTAATAACTTCCTGTGCCGAAAGGTTATCTTTTGCAATTTCTTTTTCAAACGGAACACTTTGTTTTTTCCAAATTTTCGCTTGTTTTTCCGGAAAATCGTTTATTCTGCGAGTTATACTTCCCACTCGAATATATGCTTGATTTAAAAACTCAACCGGTTGGTTTTTTGTTGCAGGAATTTCATAAAGCGAAATATGGCGGGTCGCATCATAATCAAATTCATAAACAGTAAAATCAATGCGTGGATTAAGTCGAGAGGCAAGCCAATGTTCCAAATTTTCACTGCCTTTTTTCTGCGATTTTGCCTTAAACGAAGTGCCGACAACACGGTGCGTACTATCTTCTACCCCAAAGACAAGATAGCCATACTGTTGCCCCTGAATGCACGCCCCGTTCGACAACGCAGAAATTCGCTCGCCTATCTCTTCGGCGGAATGAAAGTTGTGTTTAAACTCCAAACATTCGCTTTCATGAGATATTTTCACCAAATTATCAAGCAATTTTTTTAAGTTTTTATCTTCCATCTGCATTATTCTATTTGCAAAGTTATTCTTTATTTTTTCCACCTTTTGTACGCTTGGCTTGATTGTACCTAACCACAAACCAAGAATATGGCATAGATTGCAAACACAGGCAATGGTTGTCTGGCAATTCTCATCAAGTTTCTCGACAAGCCATGTCTGTTTGACGTCTTTTCGTTGATAACTTCTTTAATTTGATTCATAAATTATCCTTATGGTTAATATCCACCTGCAAAGATAGGATTTTTTTCAAAACGTTAGTAGAAGTCATACACTTTATATTTTGTGAATATTTATTATCAACAACCAACGCGGAATTACAAATTACAGCTTTTGAAAGATACTGTTTAAGGAAGATTTGGAGGGGAGAGTTTATGTTGTCGTTAGTCATTGATAATATTTTCCTTTTTCGTCTGTGTATATGGGGTTTGGGTTTTAATCATTAAAATTGCCTGTATCATTTACCCCTTGAAAAAGATTTACCGGATTTCAGCATTTCACAAAGCGATATTCTCCGAACTAACGGCTTTCAATATTTCCGATAGCCTTTTTATGTCATACGATATTGCTTCGTCTTTTTTCAACAATCGTTCTAATTCGATTATGTCATCAGATAATTGTCCAACAGTCAAATTTTCAGGTTCTTGATATGGATTATATAATTCATCATCAGATATACACCAATAATAATCTTTTGAAATTTCCATATCCGAGCCAACTTTCTCTTTCAGTTTTGAAAGTAATTGAATGGCAATTTCCTGCAGATTATCAATCTTAATAATCATATCATTATTCTCCTGTTTAAAAATCCGGTAATAATATCTTTACTTGCATATCTCTTTTTCCTGTTTCCAACTTCCCGGCGGTATTTGCAGGGCTATCAACATCACTGATAATCAACCTCAACCCCTTAATGTGGCGGCGGGGGAAGAGGCGATTATCAGTAAATGCAGATCGTTTCCGCAGAGGGATTTACAACTGTTTTTCCTTGAAAATCAATCGATTATTTCGCACCATCCAAATTTGTCGGCTTCTTCTCCGTATTGGATAGCTCGCAATCGAGTGTACAGTTTTTCACTCCAAGGTCCGGCATTTGTTCCGTTGCCAAACTTGTACACTTTTTTCGTTTCTCTGTC
>JAIRTU010000131.1 GCA_031254735.1 Bacteroidales bacterium
CCGAATATCTGCAAAAGCATTCATCTTCCTGCTCAATCGGGAAGCGATGCCGTACTCAACGCCATGAACCGAAAATATACACGTCAATGGTATTTAAGTCGGATCGAAAGCATTCGCAAACACATGCCCGACTGCGGCATTTCCACCGATATGATTGCCGGATTTTGCGGCGAAACACAAGCCGACCACGAACAAAGCCTTTCTTTGATGAAAACGGTGGAATACGATTATGCTTTTATGTTCAAATATTCGATGCGAGAAGGAACGGCGGCTCACAAGAGCATGCAAGACAATATCGACGAAGCTACAAAAACCGCCAGATTGGAAGAAATTATTGCGTTGCAACAAGAATCTTCGCTCAAAAGCAACCAAAAAGATGTCGGAAAGACCTTTGAAGTCTTGGTGGAAGGTGTTTCAAAGCGTTCCGATGATTTTCTTTTCGGAAGAAACAGTCAAAACAAAGTGGTTATTTTCCCCAAAGGAGATTATAAAAAAGGAGATTATGTCCATGTAAAAATCACTTCCTGCACCAGTGCCACCCTAAAAGGAATTGTTAATGGTTAATTGTTGATGACGCGTTGACAACACGACAGAGCATAATCGTATAAATTACCGTTCAGACAAAAGAGGCTTACTGACATTCCCGAAAACATTCCGTACATGTTCTAAAGTCTTTCGGACATGTTCTAAAGTGCTCCATACATGTACAAAAACGTTCAGGGAACTTCCAAAAAATTGCCCCTCAATTCCCTTCTGCTCTGCTGTTCCGTCATTAACCATCAACCATTATTAAAATCCCCCGCAGGGGAAAAATAATAATGATTAGTGATAAGTGATTAATGACGCACGCACGTAGCGAAAGAACATAATCCCACAAATCTCAGGTTGAACAATTGGGGAAAGTCCCCTGTTATTCATGGCATTATTTTTGTTTTTTGCATGAAAAACGATTTTTGTAAGATTTTTTTTTGAAAATAAAACCATAAATAAATGAGAACAACAGATTGGAAAACTATTGCTTTATTTTTTACCATAAATTTTTTACTTTCCCCCATTTACGGACAGGTATCGTCTATTGTCGGAGAGTGGAAAACGGTGGACGACAAAACAGGTGAAGTCCGTGCAATGGTTCGGATATTCAAAGCAAACAATGGTTTATATTATGGTAAAATAGAAAAAATGTATAAATATTCCGACGCCGTCTGCGAAAAGTGCGAGGGCGAAGATAAAGGAAAACCTGTTCAAGGCATGATGATTATTCGTGGCATGAAAGCCGACAACAACGTGCTGAAAGAAGGTTATGTTTTAGACCCCGAAAGCGGTAAAAAATATTATGGAACTATCAGTTATGACGCCAAAACAGGAAAACTCAAACTGCGCGGGTCTTTGGACAAACGCGGTATTTTGGGCAGAAATCAATATTGGATAAAATAATAAATGAAACAGCACGAGGCATCTTTTCACACAATCGCAAAGATTGCCGCAACAGACAGCAACCGGCGGAATATTGTTGTGATGACAGGTCGATTTTCAACAGGAAAACGGCAAGATAAGGCGGTTTGGAAGTTGAAATAACCCGAAAAAAGAAACGAGAAAGAATTTCCTTTCCAAAATCGCGGAATGCTTTCGGCGTATGTCGAGCAGAGGAAAGGACGAAAATAGAAAATAGGAACGTGTAAATTAAATATTCATCGAAATGAAAAAAAACAATATCATCATTTTCGTAACAATAGCCTTGTTGGCTTCCTGTGGAAGAAATACAAAAGAAGCCGAGCCGATTGTCCGTACCGCAAAGATAGATACGGTGCGATTGTCGGGCGGCGTGTTGAAGTCGGTATATCCGGGAAAAGTAAAATCGAATACAGAGGCGAGCCTTTCTTTTCGCGTGGACGGAACAATAGCCCGCATGCCTCATGCCGAAGGTGCTTTTGTCCGCAAGGGAACGCTTATCGCCGAAATGGACGCTCGTGATTACCGCGTGCAGCTGGCAGCCACCGAAGCGGAATACAATCAGATAAAAGCTACCGCCGAACGAATTATCGAGCTGTACAATCGCGGCAGCGCCACCAAAAGCGATTACGAAAAAGCCGTTTACGGATTGGACCAAATCACCGCCAAATACAACGCTCACAAAAACCAATTGAGCGACACCCGTTTGCTTGCTCCTTTTGACGGATATATCCAAAAGAAATTGCACGACGAACGCGAAACGGTGGCGGCAGGCATGCCGGTAATTTCTATGACAGGAAATAAAGAATGTTTGATAGAGATCAATCTGCCGGTGCAGGATTACGCCCGAAAAGAGGACTTTGAACACTTTGAAGCAACGGTATCTACCGAACCCGACAAGAAATTGGCGTTGGAACTGTTTGAACTTTCTCCCACAGGAAATGCCAATCAGCTGTATCGAATGACCTTTCGGATAAAAAACCCGAAAGAAGTAAGCGTAGTTTCGGGCATGAGTGCAGAAGTCGGCATTAAATATAAAACCGAACAAAAACCGGTGTACGAAATTCCTGTTTCGGCTATCTTCGAGATGAAGAACAAGCCGCATGTGTGGATATTTACTTCGGAAGATGTTCCGTTGAAAGCACAGGAAGTTGTTGTCAGCGAGATAAAACGCAACGGATATATTGTTGTGGAACAAGGAATAAAAGACGGAGACGTGATAGTGGTTGCGGGCGTGCAATCTATTCGGGAAGGAACGAAAGTCAAGCCGCTGCCACCCGCAAGTCCGAGCAATATAGGAGGAATGTTGTAATGAGCAGATTATCGGAATTGGCATTAAAAAACAGGCTGACGGTAAAATTCCTTGTTTTTTCTTTGTTGGCGGGCGGGATTTTATCGTTTTTCCGCATGGGAAAAATGGAAGATCCCGAGTTGGCAATTCGCATTGCTCAGGTGGTAACTGTTTATCCGGGAGCGTCGGCACACGAAGTGGAATTGCAGGTTACCGATCCGTTGGAAAAAGCCATACGTTCCATGACGGGGATAGGTTCGGTAGAATCTAAATCGAGCAACGATTTGTCTATCATTCAAGTTACGTTAGATATTACCTTGCCCGAAAAAGAGATACAGCAACATTGGGATATTTTGCGTCGCAAGGTTGGCGATGCGGGGTCTTCGTTGCCCGCCGAAGCTCGTACTCCTGTGGTGATGGATAACTTTGGCGATGTGTACGGTTTGTTTTACGCTATCACGGCTGACGGTTTTTCCAATGAGGAGTTTAACGATTATATCGGAAAGATAAAACAGGAACTCCTCACGGTGGAAGGCGTTGGGAAAGTTACTTCGTTCGGCGAACAAAAGCCCTGTATCTATATCGACATAAAACAGGATAGATTGGCACATCTGGGTGTACATTTCTACGAGCTGATGATGACCATTCGAGGGCAAAATCAAATGGTGTATCCGGGTTATTTTTACAGCGGAAACACACGCCTCCGCATGGAAATAACCGACAGTTACAACAACGTGGAAGATATTGAAAACCTGTTGATAAAAGGACACGAAGAAGACCAACTCCGTTTGAAAGATATTGCCGCCATTCGGAAAGGAATAGTAGAACCCTCGCGCAGCAGCATGCGTTACGACGGAAAACCGGCTGTCGGCTTGGCGGTGTCGATGGCGCCGAAATACGATATTACCAAAGTGGGAAAATCGGTGGAAAAGCATTTGCTGGAATTGGAAAACAGAGGCACGCTTCCTTTGGGGATAGATTTTCATAAGGTGTTTTTCCAGTCCGACAGAGTAAATGAATCTATCAACACTTTTTTAATTAATTTGTTGGAATCGGTTTTGATAGTGGTTTTGTTGCTCATGCTCACTATGGGTTTTAGAAGCGGCGTGATTTTAGGGTCTAATTTGTTGATTATAATATTGGGATCGTTCTTTGTTTTAGACCTTTTCAACGGAACATTGCAGCGGGTGTCTTTGGGTGCGTTGATATTGGCAATGGGCATGTTGGTAGACAATGCGGTGGTGATTATCGACGGTATTTTGATCGATTCCCAACGGGGAATGAAAAAACCGCTTTCTTTGGTGGATACGGCAAACAAAACCTCGATGCCGCTTTTGGGTGCGACCATGATTGCTATTTTGGCATTTTTCCCTATTTTCCTCTCGCCCGATATGGCAGGCGTTTATGTACGCGATTTGTTTGTGGTGTTGGCTGTTTCTTTGATAATAAGTTGGATATTATCGCTTACCTTAGTGCCTATGCAGGCAGACACATTGTTGAAGTTGAACACAAAAGAAGAAAATAAAGATCCTTTTTCGGGGAAATTTTATGTTCGATTTCGCAAAATGCTTTACTTCATGCTTTCGCATCGCCTGCTGACAATAACGGCGGTTCTTGTTTTGTTGGTGCTTACGATGTTTGGTTTTCAATATGTGAAACAGGGATTTTTCCCCGATTTTAGATATGAACAGGCATATATCGAATACAGAATGCCCGAAGGGACAAATATCACTCAGGTGAAAGCCGATTTGCAAAATATGGAACAAACGCTTTTGGCAAGAGAAGATATTCATCATGTTATATCAAGCTACGGCGGAACGCCTTTTCGGTACAATTTGGTGCGTTCTTTCGCCGAGCCGTCTTTGTCTTACGGCGAATTGATAGTCGATTTTGTTTCTCCCGAAGCGATGGAAAAAGCCTTGCCCGAATTGCAGAAGATGTTGTCGGAAGCCTATTCGCAGGCGTATGTTCGTATCAAGAAATATAATTTAATGTATAAACCTTATCCGATAGAGGTTATGTTTACCGGTCCCGATCCCAAAATATTGAAAGAGCTTTCTGCACAGGCAGAAGCCATCATGGAATCCGAGCCGAGCATTATGCTTGTTACCAACGATCTGGGTGCTGAATCGCCTGTTTTAAGAGTCAATTACAATCAATCTTCCGCACGCACGGCAGGCGTTTCGCGTTCCGACATGGCGATGTCGTTGCTGGCGGCAACCGACGGTATTCCGATAGGATCGTATTACAACGGAATCACTTCCGAACCTTTGATTTTGAGAAGCGTAGACGTTCACGAAAACCCGATAGAAGATGTTTCCAACGTCCCTGTGTTGACGGCACTTCCTTCTTTGTCTTCGTTGAACAGAGAATCGATCATGGAGGTGTTTATGGGAAGTAAAGAAATATCTGCCATTATCACCGACATGTTGCAGCCCTCTTTGTTAAGTCAGGTGAGCGACGGAATTTCTTTGGAATGGGAAGATTTGATCGTTCGCCGCGACAACGGAAAGCGTTCGATAAAAGCACAATGCAACAATGCGTACGGCTGCACTCCCGCTCAATCGCGCAACGCCATTAAAGAGAAAATAGAAAATATTCATCTTCCCGAAGGCTATCAATTGGAATGGCGGGGCGAAGCACAGGCAAGTGCCGATTCTACAAAATATCTCTTTGCCAATGTTCCGCTTGCCATTGTGTTGATGATCGTCATTTTGATTATGTTGTTTAAAGATGCAAAAAAACCGATGATTATCTTTTTCTGCATTCCGTTGGCAGCTATCGGCATTGTGGCGGGCTTGTTGATAAGCGGAAAAGAATTTGGCTTTGTGGCTATTGTCGGGGCGTTGGGATTGATAGGCATGATGATTAAAAACGGCGTGGTGCTGCTGGACGAAATCACCCGATTGATCGCTTCGGGAACACCGCCGGTAGAATCTTTGCTGACGGCTTCTTCTTCTCGCCTCCGTCCGGTGATAATGGCTTCGGGAACAACCATTGTGGGAATGATCCCGCTGTTGTCGGATGTGCTTTTCGGCTCTTTGGCGGTTACTATCATGGGCGGACTGTTGATTGGAACAATTATTACGCTGATGATTATTCCTGTTTTGTATGCCCTGTTTTTTAAAATAAAAATAAAATAAACGACCAAATAATATAGCATGAAACTAAAATATATCATCGGAATACTTTTGCTTACAGGCGGAATGTCTTTGCAGGGGCAAAATTATCTTTCGTTAGACAGCTGTCGAAGATTGGCATTGGAAAACAACAACAAATCGAAATCGGCACAAATGCAGTTCAAAAAGATGCGTTACGAGGTGAATGCCTATCGCGCGAATTTCTTCCCGCGAATTTCTGCTCAGGGGATGTATCTGTTTACCACAGGAGACTTTAATTATCATAATCGTTTCGACATGTATAAGACCAATATTCCGAGCATGATAGGAAGTCTTCCCCTTCCCGAATGGGCGGTTGGCTATCTCGATCAATTTTACAAGGCGCTGTATGCCGATATTGACCTTACGGTAAAACCCAACAATACCTTTTTGGCAGGAATAACGTTTGAACAGCCTGTGTTTATGGGAGGAAAAATTACTGCGGCATACAAAATGTCGAAGATTGGTCGAGAAATGGCACAGCTGAACCTCGAACTGACCGACGCGGAAGTTATCCTCAAAACAGATGAAGCCTATTGGCAGTATGTAAAGGTGATAGAACTCTACACCACCGCACTCAAATACAAAGAAGTGGTCGAAAACGTCTGCACCGATGCCCAAAACGGAATGGAGGCGGGCATGATTGCCCAAAACGACCTGATGAAAGCCCAAGTGAAATTAGGCGACGCCAAACTGATGCTTCGGCAGGCAGAAAACGGAAAACGATTGGCACAGACAAACCTCTGCATGGTAACAGGAATGAACCTTTTTACCGAAATTCTTCCTTTGGACACCTTGTCGGACGAACTTCCGCTTGCCCTGCTCGACAACATGCCGGAGGTTACTTCCCGCATCGAATATCGTTTGCTCAAAAAGCAATTGGAGTTGAAAAAACAACAGGTAAACCTCTCGCGGAGTGATTTCTTGCCGCAGTTGGGCATTACGGGCGGATATAATTACCTCAACGGCGTTATGCTCAACGATACCAAACTTTTCGATAAGGCTTCTTTTTCGGCGATAGTGTCGTTGAAGATTCCGCTTACGCAATGGGGCGAAGGCGTCAACCGCATACGTTCTGCCAAAGCCGACCTGTATATGGCGGAATATCAACTGCAAGAAACCGCCAATCTGTTGCAGTTGGAGATAATGCAGGCATATAATACGTTGGACGAGACTATTTTAAAAACCGATATTGCTCGTTTGGAACATCAACAGACAACAGAAAATCTGCGTATCGCCAACGACCGTTATGAATTGGGCTTGGAAACACTTTCTGCTCTTTTGGAAGCACAAGTCTTGTGGCAACAGGCGAGAAACAAATACATAGAAGCCAAAGCCTCTCTCCGCACCGTCGAATCGGATTATCTGAGAATAAGCGGCAAAAGAAAATGACGAATACCGGTTACCGGTGAATTAATTCGGATAACCCCTTGCAAGGCGAAGCCGAAAACATTCGTGTATTCGCGGCAAAAAATAAGATTTTGAGTAAGGGGCAATTCATTAACAATCAACCGGTACAATTGAGCGTTATAAATAATCCCGGTTCGGAGAAAAGAGATCGTAATTTTATTTGAGAATATTCGTTTATAAAAACAATATCTTAAACTGTTACATTCTCAAAAAGGAAACAATACAATCACGATGAACATTATTGAACTTTTAAACAAAGTCAACCGGAAAAATATTTGGGACGAAGAGCCTGTTTTTTGCTTCACCTCCGACATGGATTGGGCGTCGGAAGCGGTTTTATCCATTTTTTTTCAAGAGATCCCTTTGGAAGAAATGAAATTGACGACTTTTGTTACTCATCTGTCGGAAATCATTGAAAATCTGTATAAAAACCAACAGATAGAAAGAGGAATACACCCTAATTTTCTCTTCGGTTCGTCGCATGGAAATTCTTTTCGCGAAGTGATAGAAACCTGCAAAACCTTTTCTCCCGAAGCTGTCGGAAGCCGTTCGCATCGTTTGTTTCAGGTTACGGATACGGCTCATTTGCTGAAAAATGAATACGGATTTTTGTATTCTTCCAATGTGATAAATGTTTTCGGGACAAAGATAAAACCGCTTTTGCATGAATCGCAGTTGATAGAGTTTCCTGTTTTTTTTGAAGACGGCACTTTTTTGTACAACGATTCCCGCTTGAAAATCGAGCCGTATTTAAACTGTTTTGAAACGCCGGGCTTGAAAATAATCAGTTTTCACCCGATGAATATCGTGTTCAATACGCCCTGCATTCAATGGATGCGAGCATTGAAAGATTCGATGACAAGAGAGGCATTCCACACAATCGATGCAGATTTTATTCAAAAAACAAAAAATAACAGCAGCGGAATTGGGAATATATTGTCGGAAATTGTTAATTTTGTGCGGCGAAAAAATTATCCTGTATTGTCGCTGAATGAAATCTATTATAAAACCATAGAATAAATTATCATGAGAATATTAGAAACCGAACGAATTTTGCTCAAACCCATAGAGGAAGAAGACCTTACCTTTTTGATGAATCTGCGTTGGGACAAAGACATCACCCAATTTATTATTCATGACCCCATTTCCAAACAGGATCAAAAAAAATGGTACGAGAAAATCTCCAAAGGAAACAATTTGGCGTTGTCTGTTTTTTACAAAGACCCGAAAAACACGGCTCAAACAGAGATTATCGGAACAGTCGGACTGTTTGACGTCAACATGCGACATCAGCATGCGAAGTTGAAATCGACACGTATATTGGCGAAATATCAGGGAAGCGGAATTGTTTTCGAGGTGTTGATGCTGGTATTGGATTACGGATTTAACACCTTGAATTTGAACAAAGTATTCGGCGATTCTTTTGAAGAAAACACTCCGATCATCAAGATTTTGGAGACGCTTGGTTTTCAGAAAGAAGGCGTATTGCGAAATCATTATTTTCACGAAGGAATGTTTAAAAATGCCATTGCGTTGGGTTTGCTGCGAGAAGATTTCAACAAACTGAAATCGGGATTATAGTCCCGAATAAATTTTCTGCAAAACCTTTTCTTCGTTTTCCCAATTGAGCGTTTTTGCTGCCTCTTTGCAGTTGGCTTTCAGCTTGTTGTAGAGCGATTGGTCTTCTATCAACAAATTGATTGCCTCCGCAATGCTTTGAGGCGTTAATTCTTCCACAATCAAGCCCACACGACAGGTAGAGACAATATACGACCGTTCGGGCAGATTGCTTATCAACAAAGGCGTTTCGGCTTGTATATATTCAAAAATCTTGTTGGGAAGACTGAAATAATGATCTTTGCTGACATTTTTGTCGAAAGAAATACCAATATCCGCAAGGCAGGTATAATTAAACAGCGTTTCCGGCGGAACTCTGTCCACAAATCGAACGCGATTTTCCAAATGCAGGGTTTGAGTCTTTTGCTTCAACGTTTCGATAACTTCGCCGCTTCCCACAATAAGCAAAAAGGCTTCCTTTGAAGTGAACGGCATAGATTCAAGCAGTTCTTCCGCACCTCTGTCGCGGGCAATGTGATTTCCTTGAAGAATGACAATGGTTTTATCTTCGGGCAAGCCCAACGATTTTCGTGTTTGGGTAACGGCAGGTTTTTCTTTGGAGGGAATATTTCGGACAACCTGAACATCTACACCGTATTGTTTTTGGTATGCTTTTGCAATAGAAGGACTTACCGTAATCACATGTTTCAATTTCGGGAAACAAAACCGCTCGACGGCCAGCCATATTTTTCTCACAAGCGGCTTGTGAATTACCGTGATCATTTCGCAGAAATATTCATGACTATCGTATACTATCGGTTTTTTTTTCAGCCTGCTCATCAAAAAAACGGGAAGCAACGTTTCTAAATCGTTTGCCACCAAAATATCGTACGAATTGAAAAGCAAATGAAAAAAAAGACGAATATTAAACTCTGCAAAAAAAGGGAAACGTTTCTTGAAAAGCATACGGAAACGCTTTGTGTGAAACGGTTTCGACAACGACGGCGATTGTTTGCAGCGGCAACCGACCACCCAAACCTCAAATCCCATTTTCATGAGAGAACAGGAAACTTTATCGATACGAGTATCTGTATATAAGTCATTTAAGACACAAAGAACTATTTTTTTTCGCATTATTCAGTATTGGTAAATCGAAAGATTGATACCCTTTCTGCATCAACATTTATTTTTTTTGCAAAAGTACAAAATATTTTATGTATTTTTGCCGCTTCTTTAAAAAGAAGTTCATTACTTGGTAAACAATGTTTAAACGACTTTATAAATCTTTGGAAGACCACGCTTCAAATGTCGCATTCTGCATAGATGACAATTTTTACACCTATGGAGAATTATCGGCTGTTGTTGCGAACATACGAACGCTCATTCGGGAAAATATCAGCCGAAATGAGCAAATAACGGCTCTTGTCGCTCATAACGACGTGGAGACGTATGCTTCTATCCTTGCTCTTTGGTTTGAAGGAAAAGCCTATCTTCCTCTTTTGCCGAGCAATCCTCAAAAAAGGAACGAAAACATTTTGCGGCAGGCAAACATCAAATATGCTTTGTCTTCTTCGGCGGAAGAAAACATGGAAAATATTTGTTTTCTGCATACGAAAAACATTTCGGACAATCCTGTTACAGAGCAACCAAAAGACATTTCCGATACCGCATTTGCCTATATTTTGTTTACTTCGGGAAGTACTGCCGTTCCCAAAGGCGTTCCTGTTTCGCGAGGCAATATAAGTGCATTTGTTCACGCTTTTGATGCACTCGATTCCGGCATGACGAGCCGTGATAAATGTCTTCAAATGTTTGATTTGACTTTCGATATGTCGATAATTGCTTTTCTGACGGCGTTGTTGCATGGGGCGGCTGTGTATACGCTTCCGCCCGTAAAAGCAAAATATGCTTACGCGATAAAGTTGATGCACGAAAACGAACTGACCGTTGCCGTAATGGTTCCTTCGGTTATCAATTATTTATCTTCTTATTTCGATCAAATATATTGTCCTGCCATGCGGTACAACTTGTTTGCAGGAGAAGCACTCATGAAAGATACGCTTATCGGCTGGAAAAAATGTATCCCCAACGCAAGAATCGACAATGCGTACGGTCCAACCGAAACCTGCATCATCTGTTCTTATTATACCATTCCGTCACCTCCTCAACAGGCTCTTTCGCACAACGGATTGTTGTCTATCGGCAAGCCGATGAAAGGAACAGAGATGATAATTGCCGACGAAAACGGACAGGCATTGCCCGCCGAAAGCAAAGGGGAAGTCTGTATTTCGGGCAAGCAGGTGTTTTCAGGATATTTCAAAGATGAAGAAAAGAATAAAACGGTTTTTTTCAAACGCGACAACATCACCTGTTATCGATCGGGAGATATGGCGTTTTCAAACGAAGAGGGCTATTTCTTTTTTCTGGGAAGAAAAGATTTTCAAATAAAAATAGACGGATACAGAATAGATTTGTTGGAAATAGAACATCATATCCGAACCATCACCGACAATCGATATTTGGTTTCGGTTGTGAGTTTTGCCGGCAATACCAATCACGGTATCGGCGTTGCGATAAAATCCGAACCTTTCGACACAAAAGAACTGATGGAACAGTTGAAATTGTTGCTGCCGAAATACATGATTCCTTCCCGTTTTGTTTTTCTGCCCGAAATGCCGCTCAACAACAACGGAAAAATAGATAAACAAGCCTTACAATCACTGTTGGAAACCTGTCGAAATAAATGATGAAAGTAGTAATTGCCGGAGAAGACCGATTTGCCGTTGCCGTAATGAAGACGCTTTTGAAAGAAGGGTACGAAATATCTTTATTCATCACGCCTGCTTACAACAAACAAATTCGGTTGTTGGAGAATGCCGCCCTGAAAAACAATATTCCTTTCCTTTCGGCAGATGATATAAACGCTGCCGAAACGCTTTCTTTGTTGGAGAAACTGTCTCCCGATGTTGTTTTATTAATTCATTTCAACCGTCTGGTTCATCTGCCTTTTATAAAGATACCCAAAATGGGCTGTATCAACATACATCCGTCTCTGTTGCCGCAGTATCGCGGACGACACCCTCAATATTGGGCAGTGATAAACGGCGAAGAAAAAACAGGAATAAGCATACATTTTGTGGACGAGGGAATAGACACAGGAGATATTATCTTCCAAAAAGAAATTGCGATCACTTCACAGATGTATATTGCCGATATTCAACAAATGCTGTTGAACGAATATGGATCGTGCATGCTCAATGCCCTGACGCGGATACAGGACAAACAATTCAAACCGAAGAAACAGCCCGACGGAGATTTTAAAGTCTATCGGGCATTGTCGATAAAAGATATTACTCTTGATACGGAGATGTCGGCAAAAGCTGTTTTTGACAGGATACGTGCCGGTTCTTTTCCGTTTTTGGGGGCGCGGTTTGAAGATTTTATCTTTTGGAAAGCCTCTTTTTTCGACCAACAGCAACAGAAAGATATTCTTCGAGAAAATAACTCGTCGGGATTTTGTGTTAATACGGCATGGGGCGATATATGGACGGCAAAAGACGGCGTGTTAAAAATAGAATGGTTTGAACAGATAAATACAGATAAACAAAAAAATGACAAGTAGAGAAGACATACAAAAAGGAATAGAGAACATAATAGCGACTGTTTTGGATAATGATGATTTTGTTTTGGACGAATCGGCAGCTATCATAGACATAGAAGAATGGGATTCGCTGGCTCATATTACCATTATTTCGGAAATAGAAAAGACGTTCAAGATAAAATTCAAGTTACAGGAATTTTATCAAATAAACAACCTGAAAGCCCTCATCGACTTTACAGAAGAGAAAGTTGTCTGAACAGTGGGAATAATTGC
>JAIRTU010000142.1 GCA_031254735.1 Bacteroidales bacterium
TATAAACATCAAATACAAGTTATGACTTCAACAGTAAGTATAATCATGGGAAGCACTTCCGATTTTCCCGTTATGGAAGAAGCGGGGAAGTTTTTAGACGAAATGGGTATAGGATACGAATACAATGCTTTATCGGCACATCGCACGCCCGAATTGGTGATGGATTTTGCGATGAATGCAAAAAAACGCGGCGTAAAGGTCATCATTGCAGGAGCGGGAGGGGCGGCACATCTTCCGGGAGTGATTGCCGCATATTCGTCCATTCCGGTAATTGGCGTTCCGATCAAATCGTCCAATTCGATAGACGGTTGGGATTCGGTTCTTTCTATTTTACAAATGCCTTCCGGCATACCTGTTGCCACCGTTGCCCTGAACGGCGCCCGCAACGCAGGCATATTGGCAGCACAAATTATTGCCGCTTCCGACAATGCCTTGTATGAAAAATTGACGTCTTTCAAAGAAGCGATGAAGAAAAAGGTAACGGAAGCCAACGAAAAATTGCAACACAAATAATTTCTTTATTCAAAAAAAAGGATTGCCATGGATAATTTTATTGTATCAGCACGAAAATACCGCCCGCAGACATTCAAATCGGTGGTGGGGCAGGATACTATCACCACAACTCTGAAAAATTCCATTCTGCAACAGCAAATAGCCCAAGCCTTTTTGTTTTGCGGACCTCGCGGAGTGGGAAAAACCACTTGCGCCCGTATTTTTGCCAAGACCATCAACTGTCAAAACCGAACCGAAGACGGCGAGGCGTGCAATACGTGCGAATCGTGTAAATCGTTCAACGCTTCGGCGTCGTTTAATATTTTTGAATTGGACGCCGCTTCCAACAATGGCGTAGAGGATATTCGCCGCTTGGTCGAGCAAGTCAGAATACCGCCACAGGGCGTTGATTATAAGGTGTATATCATAGATGAGGTTCACATGTTGTCGGTTCAGGCGTTCAATGCTTTTCTGAAAACGCTGGAAGAACCTCCCGCTTATGCCAAATTTATTCTTGCCACCACCGAAAAACACAAAATTTTGCCGACTATTCTTTCCCGCTGTCAAATTTTTGATTTCAAAAGGATAAAAACCGATGACATTGTTCGTCATCTGCAATATGTTGCTACGCAAGAAAATATTGATTTTGAAGACAGTGCATTACATGTCATCGCTCAAAAGTCGGACGGCGGATTGCGGGACGCACTTTCTACATTCGACCAGATTGTCAGCTTCTCCAACGGAAACCTGACGTACGCCGGCACTATCGAAAATTTGAATGTGCTGGATTATGATTATTTTTTCAAAATGATAGACCTTATTTTGTCGGAAAATACGGCAGATGCTCTTTTGCTTTTCAACGAAATAACCGAAAAAGGATTTGACGGACAGCACTTTTTGGCAGGATTGAACGATCATTTACGCAATCTTTCCATGTGTAAAACGCCCGCTACCGTCAAACTGATGAATACAGGCGACGACATTAAAGGAGAATATCTGAAACAGGCTCAAACGATAGACGCTGATATGCTTGTCCGCCTGCTGACGATGTTTACCAAATGCGACGGAGATTATAAATTGTCGAACAACAAACGATTGCACGTTGAAGTAGCCCTGATGCAGGCTTGCTGTCTCAAACGTGCAAAGGTCAGGCAATCGTGAGGTTACAGATGACGAAAAACCTGAGATAACACCCCCTCCGACCACTTCGGCGGGAGAAACGAAAGATATTCCTTTCAAAAAGCCGGTCATGTTGCATGAAAACATGAAACCCACTTCCATAAAAGAAGTGCTGGAAAAACATCAACCTCAACAGCAGCAACAGGAAGACATTTCTCAAAAAGAAAATCCAACAGCACCCGAAACGGCAGTGCCAACATCTTCCGAAGAAATTATCCCGGAAGAAAATATCATTTCTCCGCAGGAAGAAAATCGGGAAACGCCTGCCGAAAATCATACGGATATTCCAACGGAAGAAAAAAACGAAAAAACGGAAGAAACCGGTTATGTTTCTCTGCAAGACTGCTGGCAAGAGGCTATCAAAGAGGCTGCAACACAAGACACTATGATTGCGGAAGAACTTCTGCTCAAACAAACGCCTCGTGCAGACGAAGAAAACCGTATCGGAATAGATGTGTCCAACGAAGTTGCCAAACAGGAGATACGAGAATTTTTGCCCGCACTCTGCCAATGTCTTCTGCAAAAAACAGGCGTTGCCTATACGATAGATGTTCAAGTGGTTAAAGTAGAACAGGAAAAACAGGTAGACCGATCAAATCCTGACGCAAAATTCAAACAGCTTTGTTTGGAAAACCCGAAATTGTTGGAATTTAAACAGCGTTTAGACTTGTCCATATCGTAGACCCCGCACACCGCCAATGATAGTATCGCGTAAAACAGTGCTTTGGAGTGGAATAGTGATAGTGGCGTTATTTGCAATTATCAACCGTGTGAAATTTTATGCCGATTCGGATGTTGTTTATGCCGATTTGCACCTCGTTGCCTCGTCGGATACGGAATATTTATATCAATTTTCGTATAAATATCAGGAGCAGATTCACTATGCGGATTATCGCTTTGCTTTTGAACAAAACACCGACAGGAAAAAGAAATTGCTGATCAACAAACATTTTCCGCAGCAGATTTTTTTATTCACTTTCACAGGCTTTTTTCTGAGCGTTCTCATCATTAGTTTTTTCGCTTTTGCTTTGTGGATAGCTTTTATAGAATCTTTTTTCCCGAAACACAAACAATTTTATTTCTTCAACAAAGCGACCGATGAATAAGCGAACGTTTTACATAAAAACTTTGGGTTGCAAACTCAATTTCAGCGAAAGTGCCACCTTAGAGCGTCTGTTGACGGAAAAAGGCTATGCGGCGGCAGAAAATCCGTTGTCTTCAAGCATATATATCATCAACACATGTGCCGTTACCGAAACCGCCGAGAAAAAATGTCGGCAGTATATTCATCAGGTAAAAAAACAAAATCCGCAGGCAAAAATCGTGTTGGTGGGTTGTTATTCTGCTTTGGAAAATGCACAGGCGATAGCTTCCGAAGTCGATTTGATGCTTGGAAGCGGCAACAAACAGCAATTGATAGAGAAAATAGATCTTTTGTTTGAGCCAAACACCCAAACGCTGATCATCAAAGAAAAACCGCAAGAGGCTTTTTTTGCTTCGTATTCCATAGACGAGCGTACACGTTCGTTTTTGAAAATTCAAGACGGTTGCGATTATTTTTGCACCTATTGCACGGTGGCTCATGCCCGCGGACGAAGCCGCAGCGACAGCATAGAAAATATCGTTTTGCATGCAAAAGAAATTACAAGCAATCAGGTGAAAGAAATTGTGCTTTCGGGCGTAAATATCGGTGATTTCAAAACCGAAAAAGGAGAACGTTTAATTGATTTACTGCATGCTCTGGAAGAAATCGACGCTCTGAAACGCATACGGATTTCTTCTGTCGAACCCAATTTGCTGACCGATGAAATTATGGATTGGGCAGAAAAATCGACCAAAATACTTCCTCATTTTCATATTCCGTTGCAGTCGGGGTCGAATGAGATACTTTCCAAAATGAAACGTCGCTATCGGCGGGAGTTATTTGCGGAAAAAGTTTTTCGGATAAAAGAAAAAATGCCTCATTGTTG
This sequence comes from Bacteroidales bacterium, assembly GCA_031254735.1. The sequence continues at coordinate 3,642 of JAIRTU010000142.1, forward strand.
CATAGCCGCCGACGTCATTGTCGGTTTTCCCGGCGAAACAGATATGCTTTTTGAACAAACATATCGCTTTATTGAAGAGCTTCCTTTGAGCATGCTGCATGTTTTCCCTTACTCCAAACGCCCAAACACCGTTGCGGCAAGCATGGAAAATCAAATAGACAACGCCTGCAAAAACAAAAGAGCCAAACATTTAATTGATTTGTCCAACCGAAAAAAGGAACTTTTTTATCGACAAAATCTTCATAGAACCTGTCTTGCATTGATAGAAGCAAAAAAAGACAACCGTTTTTTGACAGGTTTTACCGATAATTATATCCGCATAAAAATTCCGTACACCGCAACGCTCATCAACGAGACAGTAAAAGTGCAGACCGGAGAAATTGACGCCGACGGCGTCTGCAAAGCAGAAATTATCTAAAACATCTGCGGCAATTGTCTGAACCGGGATTTTAATAGTGGTTAGTTGTTACCGGTAAGTGGTTAGTGGTAAGTGGTTACCGGTAAGTGGTTAATGCCGCATTGACACAACGTCGGAGCATAACTAATCACCAACCACTAACCACTTACCACTAATCACTGTTTAAAGCCTTCATAGTGGTAAATGATTAGTGATAAATGATTAGTTATGCTCCGGCGTTTCGTCAATGCGGCATTAACCACTTACCGGTAACAACTTACCGGCACAAAAAAAATCCCCCACCGTAGTGAGGG
>JAIRTU010000077.1 GCA_031254735.1 Bacteroidales bacterium
TTTTCAAACAATTCATTTTCAATGATTACATTTTTTCAAAAAGAATCTTCTGTTTATGTGGTTGAGGCTTGCAGTGCATTTTCTGCAGATGACCAATTAAAATTGTCGTGGTTGTTTTCTAATGCTTCGCAAATAGAAACGCCGTTGTTGGAGGGTATTTTTATCGGACCACGTTACGAAATGATAACGCCGTGGAGTACCAATGCTGTGGAAATAACTCAAAACATGGGTTTGGAGGGCATTACACGTATAGAATTGTTTGAAAAAATTCTTTCGCCCATGCCGAATGTCTCCGGAGAAGAATATGCTCGTTCGCAGTACGACCCGATGTTGCAAGCCGTGTATAAAAATCCGGGGCAGGACGTGTTTTTTCAGCAGCGTACGCCCGAAGCGGTGCGATATATCGACGATTTGCATGCGTATACCATAGAAGAAGGCTTGGCGTTGAGCGAATACGAAATTGTGTATCTGGAAAATCTTTCCAAAAAATTAAATCGAAAGTTGACCGACTCGGAGATATTCGGCTTTTCGCAGGTAAATTCCGAACATTGTCGGCATAAAATATTCAACGGAACATTTGTGATTGACGGCGAAGAAAAACCGCTGTCTTTGTTTGGGTTGATAAAAAAGACCTCGAAAGAATACCCCAACAGGATCGTTTCGGCATATAAAGATAATGTTGCATTTATCGAGGGACCCATCGCCCAACAATTTTCGCCTGTTCGTCAAGACAAGCCCGATTATTTCCAAACCAAAGAAATAGAAACGGTCATCTCGCTGAAAGCCGAAACGCACAACTTCCCAACCACCGTCGAGCCGTTTAATGGTGCGGCAACAGGTTCGGGCGGCGAAATACGCGACCGCATGGCGGGAGGAACAGGTAGTATTCCCATGGCAGGAACGGCAGTCTACATGACTTCCTACTCCCGCCTGACCAACGACAAAGCATGGGAACAGCATATTATCCCCCGCAAATGGCTCTATCAATCGCCCGACGATATATTGATAAAAGCCTCCAACGGTGCGAGTGATTTCGGTAATAAATTTGGGCAACCGCTTATTTGCGGGTCGCTGTTTACGTTTGAACATGAAGAAAATAATAAAATTCACGGCTTCGACAAGGTGATTATGCTTGCCGGCGGCGTGGGTTTTGCCAATAAAAAACACGCCATTAAAAAAGAGGCGGAAGCGGGCGAGAAAGTAGTGGTGTTGGGGGGTGATAATTATCGTATCGGCATGGGCGGAGGTGCGGTTTCTTCGGTTGCGACAGGAGAATTTTCCAAGTCGATCGAGTTGAATGCCGTTCAGCGTTCCAATCCCGAAATGCAAAAGCGGGTTTTCAATGCGGTCAGGGCGATGGCGGAAATGGACAAAAATCCGATAGTCTCCATTCACGACCATGGAGCGGGAGGGCATTTGAACTGTCTTTCCGAACTTTTGGAAACCACAGGCGGAACAATAGACATAGATGCCCTACCGATAGGAGACAAAACCCTTTCGGCAAAAGAAATTATCGGCAACGAATCGCAGGAACGTATGGGTTTGTTGCTCAAAAAAGAAGACATTGACGCCTTGAAACAAATCGCCGAACGCGAACGTGCCCCGCTCTATGTGGTTGGTGAGGCAACAGATGATAATCGTTTGGTGTTTGAACAGACAAAAGAAAAACAAAAGCCTGTCGATTTGGCGGTAGCCGACATGTTGGGCAATCCGCCCAAAACCGTGATGACCGACACTACCGTCAAAGAAACGTTTCAACCTGTCGAGACAGATGTTGCGGACGATTTAACCAAAGAGATAGAAGCGGTTCTTCGTTTGGAAGCCGTTGCTTGCAAAGATTGGCTGACCAACAAAGTAGACCGTTCTGTGAGCGGAAAAGTTGCCATGCAGCAAACATGCGGTTCGTTGCAGCTTCCGCTGAATAATCTTGGCGTGATGGCATTGGATTTTAACGGAGAAAAAGGAATAGCCACAGCGATAGGACATGCTCCTGCGGTGGCGTTGATAAATCCTCGACACGGTTCGGTAATGGCAATAAGCGAAGCCTTGACCAACATCATCTGGACGCCGTTGAAAGGCGGTTTAAATGCCGTTTCGTTGAGTGCAAATTGGATGTGGGCTTGCAAAAACCATGGGGAAGATGCTCGTTTGTATCAGGCGGTAGAAGCGGCGAGCGACTTTGCCTGTCGGCTTGGAATTAATATCCCGACAGGAAAAGATTCTCTTTCGATGACACAAAAATACCCTGACGGGAAAGTGGTTTTTTCTCCCGGCACGGTGATTATTTCGGCGGTGGGAGAGGCAGAAGATGTGCGTAAAACCGTTTCTCCTGTCTTGCAACCGCAACAGGAGACCAAGATTTTGTATATCGATTTCTCTTCCGACACATTGAAACTCGGCGGAAGCAGTTATGCCCAAACCAAAAACCGTTTGGGCGAACAGACGCCCACCGTCAACAATACGGATTATTTCAAAAAGGTGTTTAACACCATTCAACAGTTCATTCGAGAAGAAAAGATATTGGCGGGACATGATATTTCGGCAGGCGGAATGATTACGGCGTTGCTGGAAATGACTTTCGCCGACAACAGCCTGAATGTAACCGCCGATTTGTCTTCTTTGTCCGAAAAAGATATTCGGAAGATACTGTTTGCCGAAAATGCAGGAATTTTAATTCAGGTGAAAGACAATCGGGCAGTGGAAACGGTTTTGGAAAAAGCCGAAATCGGGTTCTCCGCAATCGCAACCGTAACAACAGAAGGTCATCACCAAAAGCTGACATTGAAAAAAGACGAGCTGTTGTATTCGTTCGACATAGACCAATTGCGCGACGTGTGGTATGAGACGTCGTATTTGTTCGATTGCAAACAAAGCGGACACGAGAAAGCGACGGAACGCTACGATAATTATAAAAATCAGGCGTTGAGTTTTCGTTTTCCCGAAGATTTTACCGGTCGGCTGTCGCAATACGGACTTTCGCATCATCGCAAACCAAGCGGCACGAAAGCGGCTATCATTCGAGAAAAAGGGACTAATGGCGACAGAGAAATGGCGTATTCGCTTTATCTGGCGGGCTTTGACGTGAAAGATGTGCATGTGAGCGATTTGATGTCGGGGAGAGAAACGTTGGAAGATATTCAGATGATAGTTTTTCCGGGTGGATTTTCTCATTCCGACGTGTTGGGTTCTGCCAAAGGGTGGGCGGGGGCTTTTCTGTTTAACGAAAATGCCCGAAATGCCTTGCAGAATTTCTACAAAAGAGAAAACACGTTGAGTTTGGGCGTGTGCAACGGCTGTCAGCTGATGACGGAATTGGGATTGATTTACCCGCAACATGCGGTAATGCCCAAGATGCTGCACAACGATTCTCATAAGTTTGAGTCTGCCTTTGTGAATGTAACTATTTTGCCAAACAATTCGGTGATGTTGTCTTCTTTGGCGGGCAGTCGTTTGGGGATATGGGTTGCTCACGGTGAGGGAAAATTCCATTTGCCTCTTTCGGAAGATCAATATAATATTCCGATAAAATACAGTTATTCGGGTTATCCGGGCAATCCCAACGGCTCGGCGTATCAAGCTGCCGCTATTTGCAGCGAAGACGGACGGCATCTGGCGATAATGCCGCATTTGGAGCGATCTTTATTCGCTTGGCATTGGGGATATTATCCCGCCGACCGCAAAACCGATGAAGTTTCGCCATGGATAACCGCTTTTGTCAACGCTAAGACGTGGATTGAAAATAATTGTTAATGGTTAATGACGCTTTGTTGTTTCGTCTGTGCTTAATTCGCTACGTTATTTCCCCTAACAATTTGCCCCTAAATCCCCTAAAGTGGACATCCAAGCCGTTTTTTATGCGTTCGGATTAAACCTTTGAGGTTTGTCAAACCTCAAAGGTTTGAATTAATCACATTAATCATATAAATCACAGTTCAGACAAATTGAACCGTAATTCGTAATTTGTAATTCGTAATTGAAAACAATCCCAGTTCGGACAAAAGGGGCGGGAAAGGAAAGTGCATTGTAGTCTGTAATGGAAAAAATTGTACCTTTGCAGTCCTAAACAAAGCAGATTTTTATATGAAATTATTAGAAGGGAAAAATGCTCTTATTACGGGAGCTTCTCGCGGGATAGGCAAAGAGATTGCCATTGTTTTCGCCCGACACGGTGCGAATGTTGCGTTTACCGATTTGAAAGAAGATGAAAATGCCAAACAGGTGCTGCAAACACTTGCAGACTTGGGCGTTCGGGCGAAATTTTATGTTTCAGATGCTTCTTCTTACGCTTCTTCGGAAGAGACCGCCAAAAAAGTGGCGGAAGATTTTGGCAATATCGATATTTTGGTAAACAACGCCGGTATCACTCGCGACAATCTCCTGATGCGAATGAGCGAAGACGATTTCGATTTGGTGATGAAAGTAAACCTGAAATCGGTGTTTAACCTCACAAAAGCGGTTCAACCGTATATGCTGAAACAGAGGAAAGGCTCTATTATCAATATGAGTTCGGTGGTTGGTTTGCAGGGCAATGCGGGTCAGGCAAATTATTCCGCCTCCAAAGCGGGGATACTCGGTTTTACCAAGTCTATTGCACGAGAATTGGGTTCGCGCAATATCCGCTGCAATGCCATTGCACCCGGATTTATCGAAACGGAGATGACACACGTCCTCAACGAAGAGGTTCGACATAATTGGATACAGACCATTCCGCTGCGTCGGGCGGGAAACGCCACCGATGTGGCTGAAACAGCCGTTTATCTGGCTTCCGACCTGTCGGCGTACATAACAGGACAGGTGATTAGCTGCGACGGCGGAATGCATACGTAAATCGCGATGAACAAAAACCTGAAAACCATCATCTTCTCTTGGGGCGGGATGCTCGCCGGAGGAACAATTATTTTTCATCTGTTGAACATTTATGTTGTTCCTGCCGATGGGATTGTCCTGAAAAACATTATAGATGTTTGCGGATTGATTTTTTCATTTTTTTGCATTTACAAAGCCATGTATGCGTATCGAGCTTTGCAGGGAGAAAAAAATCCTTTTCCTGCCATAGAGGGAATAAAGGCGTCGATGGGGACATTGTTTGTTTTTACGGTTTTGTTTCTGACGTATTCTTTATTTTTTTATAATTTTGTAAATAAAAATTTTGTTGAAGAATATAAACAGAAACAGACGGCAATTGTCTTGAACAGCGATTTGCCCGAAGAAGAAAAAGAAAAACACATTCAGGCAACAAAACAGACAACCACCACATCTTACGTTGTCTCCAATTTGCTTCAACGGTTGGTTTTGCCGGCGACAGGCATGCTGTTTATGGCAGCATTCATGCAGCGAAAACCCGCAAAAAACGTTGAAGCACAACATAAAGAAAATCAACCATCATAAAAAAACATGTTATGGACATATCAGTAATCATACCCTTGTTGAACGAAGAAGAATCGCTGACGGAATTGACCCAATGGATTCAAGAAGTGATGCACGAACATAAATTTTCTTACGAGATTATTTTTATAGATGACGGCAGCACCGATAACTCGTGGAAAATAATAGAAGAGTTGCGTGCGGACGATGAAAATATTCACGGAATACGTTTCAGGCGGAATTACGGAAAATCTGCCGCCTTGAATGTCGGTTTTGAGCAGGCTCAGGGCGATGTTGTCATTACTATGGACGCCGATTTGCAAGACAGTCCCGCCGAAATTCCCGAACTGTACAGCATGATCAACATGATGGGATACGACCTTGTTTCGGGGTGGAAGAAAGTACGTTACGACTCTAAGTTGGCAAAAAATATCCCTTCCAAATTTTTTAACTGGACAACAAGAAAAATGTCGAAAATCGAACTGCATGACTTCAATTGCGGACTGAAAGCCTATCGGAACGAAGTTGTGAAGTCGATAGAAGTGTATGGAGAAATGCACCGTTATATTCCTGTAATTGCCAAATGGGCGGGGTTTTCCAAGATCGGCGAGAAAGTGGTTGTTCATCAAAAAAGAAAATACGGAAGCACCAAATTTGGTTGGAGTCGTTTTATCAACGGTTATTTAGATTTGATTTCTATCTCGTTTGTAACGCGATTCAGCAAAAAACCCATGCACTTTTTCGGCGTGGGAGGCACTCTTTCTTTTTTTATAGGCTTTATCATCTCTATTTGGTTGATAGTGGATAAATTTCGCAATGTGGCATTGGGAACACCTTATCGTCAGGTTGCCGATCAGCCGCTGTTTTATTTTGCTCTTCTGGCGATGATATTTGGAATTATGCTGTTTTTGGCGGGCTTTTTAGCCGAATTGATTTCCCGCTCTTCTCCCGACAGAAACAAATACATCATTCGTGAAAAAACAGACTGATACAGGCGCCGAAACATCACAGACCGCTTCCGACAGTTTGTAAAAATAATTTTACGGCAAGAAAAACAGACTCCCGCCGTCGAAAAGTTTTCCGTTATATAAAGGAATCACTTCATAGCCCAATTGATGTAAAAACGATTGCAGGCGTTTTCTTTCGGGATAAAAATCAAGGTCTCCACAGACAAAAACCCTGTTTCCGACAACGCCCATGCAGCCGCCTATGCAGCCGTTGGCATATCCGGGCAAAAGTATCTCTTTGGGCGAGACATAACAACAGTTCAACCCCTGCTTCAAAAGGACTTTTTCGATACCTCTATCGGACGTGATAAAATTATCTCCTTTCAAAGAAAGCAAAGAACAACGAGTATAGGCTTGATTTACATGAATAAACATGCGGTTGTTCACGCTTTCCAAAATAGAGACGTCGGTATATTTCCGATTGTGGATAATATAACTGTCCGACAACACCACATTGTAACACGATGAATTTTCTTTTTCTTTGCCCACGCAGGTTACACCTTTTTGCAGGGTAAATCTTTTTTTCTGCAAGAAGTCAACAACATATTCGGGGGTGTTGGGTGCGACAATAATATGCTTCTCCGATGGAAAAAAGAAAATATCGGGGTGTCCTGCAATTGCCTCGCAGGTAATATTTTCCGTAAAAAACGGAAGGCATTCTCCGTATTGTTTGAGTGTTGCAATTGCCTCTTCGGGCAATCGTCTGTCGTGAACAATTATCATGATTCCGCAAAAGTATGAAACGCAAAATCGGTCAAGGCGTCATTTGCACGAAAGCACACGCTGTCAAACGTCTCCAACAGTTTCTTTTTGTTTTCCGCCCGATAGCCCACAGCGGCATTGACAGCTTGCGGGGCGACTTCTACGGTCAGTTTTTTCCCTGTTTTTCCCTGTACATTTTCTGTCAGTATATCTTTCCACAGAGAGGTCAAGACCAATTCTTTGAAAGAAACATGAAACGGACCGGCAAGCAAACTCTTTCCATTTATCAACCCTTCGGAAGGGTGCAAGCCCATACGCAGAATAGTTACATTATTTTTCGTAAAAAGTTTAAACAGCTCTTTCGACCATTCCACCGCCTCTTTCAACGACAGCGGATTGTATTTTTTGGAGACATACAGCTGTTCCAACTGCGTATCTTTTATCACAAGCGTCGGATAGATACGTGTGCAATGCGCCCCCAACTCGATTATCCGTTGGGCGGTGTACATCGATTTCTCGAAAGTATCTTCGGGCAAGCCTGTCATCATTTGCAAGCCCAAACGAAACCCTTTTTGAAGAATCGACGCCGCACTTTTTTCAACGTCTTCCACGCTATGCCCCCGCCCCGAACGCCGCAGCACTTCGCTATCTAGAGACTGCACCCCCAATTCTATCGTTTCGACGGGGTACGATTGCAGGTTGTTTAGTATTTCTTCCGAGATATAATCGGGGCGTGTAGACAACTGTATCGAAGAGACCGCTCCGACTTTGACATAAGGCAACACCTCATCGAGATACCGGTTTTGTTCTGCCGTACTCATACCCGTAAAGCTCCCCCCGAAAAAACCGACTTTCTTTATTCCGTAATCGGGAAAGGTTGCCAAATAAGTATCTATTATCGTTTTCACCTGTGCGGGAGACGGTATTTGCGCGGTATCGGCTATGGCGTACTGGTTGCAATAAACACATCGAAAAGGACATGCTTTCTCCGGAATAAAAACAGGTATCGTAAAATATTGTTTCATATAACTTGTAAAAACCAACTCGAATGCAAAAGTACTATTTTTTTTCGGGTCGAGTAAAAAATATTGAAGTGAAGTATTACCTTTATAATTATTTATAAGAAAAAATGCAGCTGTTATTTTATAAATCTTTAATGCTCTTGTCGGAGAGGGAAGGATATTTTTTTCGCAAACGTTTTGCTTCTTTCTCAAAGTTAGGAGTTGTTTCTACGTTATATTTCATTGAGAAATTCTCTGGCGGGTCTGCTTTTTAATGTTCCTTTTTTAATCAATTGAAGTTCTTCCACTCCTTTTTTGATGTTTTCTTCAATAGCCTCATCGGAATCGGAAGTATTGGTTTTAAACTTAACAAAATCAAAACTTCTTAGCAATTCCAAAAAAAAGGAATATTTATTATCGGGAATTTGTATGGTTAACTGTTTCATGATTATTTATTTAGCAGTTTGTGAATTTTGTCCGAAAAATAGTCCCTGAAACAATCCCTTTCAGTTGTTACTATTTGATTTGTAGGTTTAGTTGCGGTGCGGACGGGACTCGAACCCGCGACCCCATGCGTGACAGGCATGTATTCTAAACCAAGCTGAACTACCGCACCGTTTGAGATTGCAAAGATACAACTTTTTTCTTTACCAAATGAAAAAAAATCAAATTTCGTGAAAATATTTTATATCTTACTGTTTTTCTGTGTGTTTAAAAACGGGAACAGATAAATAATCCTCTGTCCGCAACGATTATCTGCAAACGTTTTGGGTTGTGGAGAATAAATTTGTCGGCAAATTTGAAAAAATCTTTCCGCGATTGCTTGTTTGTAATGAAAATAATTGTACCTTTGCAGTCTTAAAAAAATAAAAGTATAGAATAATGGCAAAGAAAAATAAAGAAGCAAGACAGCAGATTATTTTGGAATGTACCGAGCAAAAGGCGTCGGGTGTTCCAGGTATGTCAAGATACATAAGTACAAAGAATCGTAAAAATACTCCCGACCGTTTGGAGTTGAAAAAATACAATCCTTTTTTGAAGAAAGTAACTGTTCATAAAGAAATTAAATAAAAATAAGTCATGGCAAAGAAAGTTGTTGCAACATTGAAGAAATCAACCGGAAAAGATTTTGCGAAAATTGTTCGTATGGAACGTTCGGCAAAAACCGGTGCTTATACCTTTAAAGAGGCTATTGTCGCTACCGATCAAATTCAAGATTATTTGGCGAAAAAATA
>JAIRTU010000109.1 GCA_031254735.1 Bacteroidales bacterium
ACCGGAAAAGATTTTGCGAAAATTGTTCGTATGGAACGTTCGGCAAAAACCGGTGCTTATACCTTTAAAGAGGCTATTGTCGCTACCGATCAAATTCAAGATTATTTGGCGAAAAAATAAACCGTTGCGTTTATCATCTTTATCCTCAACAGGAAATAGAAATAAAGGGTAGGATTATCCTTTATTTTTTTATACAAAAATATTCGGACGGCGAATATTTTTATCTCGCCACAAAGAAAAATCGTGTATTTTTGCAACTTGAAAAAAATCAGATAAAATAATAGCATGCAAATGATTAATATAACATTACCCGATGGTTCGGTTCGGCAGTATCCGAAAGGAATTACTTCACACGATATAGCGTTGTCTATCAGCGAAGGCTTGGCTCGCAATGTGTTGGCGGCTGTGGTCAACAATGAAATGCGGGAAAGCAATCGTCCGATAAATTCTGATGCAAATCTTCGTTTGATCACATGGAACGACAAAGAGGGAAAAGATGTTTTCTGGCACACGTCGGCACATTTAATGGCGGAAGCAATAGAATTATTGTATCCGGGCGTGAAGTTCGGAATAGGTCCTTCGATAGAAACAGGGTTTTATTACGATATTGATTTTCAGGATTATTCTATTTCGTCAGACGATTTTAAAAAAATTGAAGATAAAATGGCGGAATTGGCTGCCACTCAACAAAAAATTGTCAGAAAAGAAGTAACAAAAGCCGAAGCGATGGATTATTTCAAGGCAAAAGGCGATGAATATAAGATAGAATTGATTCAGGATTTGGAAGACGGAAAAATTACGTTTTACCAAAGTGGCGATTTTGTTGATCTGTGCCGCGGGCCTCATCTTTCCGACACGAGCCGGATAAAAGCAATAAAACTGCTGAACATTGCGGGTGCATATTGGCGCGGCGACGAAAAACGCAAGCAATTAACTCGTATATACGGAGTTACTTTTCCAAAGAAAAAAGAATTGGACGAATATTTGGTTTTGTTGGAAGAAGCAAAAAAACGCGATCACCGCAAAGTGGGCAAAGAAATGGAATTGTTTACTTTTTCTTCCAAAGTGGGGATTGGTCTTCCGATTTGGCTTCCCAAAGGCGCTGCTTTGCGTGAACGTCTGGAAAATTTCTTGAAGAAAGTCCAAAAAGAATATGGTTATCAACAAGTGTTGAGTCCGCATATCGGGCATGTCGACCTGTATAAAACCTCCGGGCATTACCAAAAATACGGTGCGGACTCTTTCCGCCCGATTACCACTCCGCAAGAGGGCGAAGAGTTCTTTTTAAAACCGATGAACTGCCCGCACCACTGCGAGATTTACGCAAGCAAACCGCATTCATACAAAGACCTTCCCGTGCGTCTTGCCGAGTTTGGAACGGTTTATCGCTACGAACAAAGTGGCGAATTGCACGGTTTGACACGTGTAAGAGGGTTTACGCAAGACGATGCGCATATTTTCTGCACGCCCGAACAGTTGGAAGAAGAATTTTGCAAAGTGATAGATATTGTCCTGTATATTTTCAAAACATTAGATTTTCAAGATTTTACGGCACAAATATCTTTACGCGATCCGAATAACAAAGAAAAATATATCGGCTCTGACGAAAATTGGCAAAAGGCAGAAGCCGCTATCATGAATGCGGCACAACAAAGAAATCTCAATACGATAGTGGAAATTGGTGAAGCGGCATTTTACGGTCCTAAATTGGATTTTATGGTCAAAGATGCGATTGGCAGAAAATGGCAACTGGGAACTATTCAGGTCGATTACAATCTTCCCGAACGCTTTGAATTGGAGTACATTGGAAGCGATAACCAAAAACATCGTCCGGTGATGATACATCGCGCCCCCTTTGGCTCGATGGAGCGGTTTGTGGCGGTATTGATAGAGCATACAGGCGGCAACTTCCCGCTGTGGCTGACGCCCAATCAGGCTATTATTCTGCCTATCAGCGATAAATATCAGGAATATGCCGAAGAAGTCCAAAAACGGTTATCTCAAAAAGATATTCGTGTAACTATCGACGACAGAAGCGAAAAAACAGGAAAGAAAATCCGCGACGCCGAGCTTCAAAAAATTCCCTATATGTTGATTGTCGGCGAAAAAGAGATGAACGAAAATTCGGTGTCGGTGCGGCAACACGGATCAGGCGATCTCGGAACAATGACCATAGAAGAGTTTAACCGTTTTATTCAGGAAAAAGTAAACGAAATGCTTTCGTAGATTCACATTGACCAAAACCCAAAAATCGCAGAAAGGAAAAAGATGAAAAACAAGATTATCGATCGACTTGAACAGTCTGTTGCCGTAAAGAAACGGATTATGGAAGACGCTGTCTTGCTGAAAAATATCGAAGCAGCGGCAGAGAGCATTACCGCTGCTTATCGCAACAACAAAAAAGTCTTGCTTTGCGGCAATGGCGGCAGTGCCGCTGATGCTCAACATATTGCAGCCGAGTTTTCGGGGCGTTTCTATTTCGACCGACCGCCTTTGTCGGCGGAGGCGTTGCATGTAAACACTTCTTTTTTGACCGCAGTAGGCAATGATTACAGTTTCGACATCGTTTATGCCCGCATGATAGAGGCTTCCGCCAACGAAGGAGATGTGTTGATTGCACTTTCCACTTCGGGAAATTCTGCCAATATTATCCGAGCAATAGAAACGGCGAAACGCAAAGGATTGTTTGTGATAGGTTTTTCGGGACAGACAGGCGGAAAGATGAAAGATATTTGCGACTGTCTGCTGAATGTTCCCTCTGTTGACACTCCCCGCATTCAGGAATCGCATATAACGGTTGCACATATCATTTGTGAGTTTGTAGAGCAGAATTTGTTCGGAACTCCCAACCTCTGAAAAGAATAACGA
>JAIRTU010000207.1 GCA_031254735.1 Bacteroidales bacterium
TTCAAAAATTTGATGACCGAAGACGGTTATTTTATCCAAGACAACGGACAGGCAACCACCGAAATCGCCGACGGCACCGAATTTCGCGGCATTTCCTTTCATTGGCAGGCGGGAAAAATTATTCCGCTAAGCAAAAAATACCGCAATTCGGGCATTTGGATAAAAGCAGGATTGGGCGTTACGCAGCATTTTATCTTTATCAAAAATGCAGACGACAGGGTGCTTTCTTTGCAGTCGAACAAAAATTTTAACTATAAACGAGGGTACGATAAACTGACTATCGGTTTTTCGCTTTACCAATTTATCGGCTACGCCCACATGACAAAGAAAAATTTGTTTTGCCTCTATGGTGGCGTTGAATTTTTTGAGAGTTTCTCCAAACGGCAACGCGATTTTGATTTCAGTTTGATGAAAAAAGACGATTCTCGCTTTTTCGACACGATGTTGGGTATAAAAATCGGGTGGATCATTCCTTTGTATCGCCACAATCCCAACGAGGTATATCATTTAAAATAGCATGTCGATCCTCTACAATCTGTCGATACGGCTTTATGCGTGGGCGGTTTGGTGCTTGTCGATAAGCAACAAAAAAGCAAAACTGTGGGTAGGAGGGCGAAAAAACCTCTTTCTTCATCTGGAAAAAAGTATCCGAAACGAAGACCGTATCATCTGGTTTCACTGTGCGTCTTTGGGCGAATTTGAGCAGGGACGACCGTTGATGGAACACATTCGCAAGCAACAGCCGCATTATAAAATCCTGCTCACTTTTTTTTCTCCTTCGGGATACGAAATTCGGAAAGACTATCAAGGTGTTGATTATGTGTTTTATTTGCCTGTCGATACGGTGGCTAACGCCAAAAAATTCCTTGAAACGGTTCAGCCGGAATATATCTTTTTTGTCAAATACGAATTTTGGTTCAATTATATTCATCAGGCATATTTGCGAGACATTCCTTTTTATTCGGTGTCTTCTATTTTTTCGGAGAGACAAATTTATTTCAACCGGTATGGAAAATGGTTCAGGAAGCGGTTGGGAGAGATCACTCATTTTTTCGCACATAACCAATCCTCGGTCGATTTGTTGCACAAATATGCTGTTTCTCAGGCGGGTGTTTTTGGCGATACTCGTTTCGATCGCGTGTACGAACTGTCTGTCAACCGAAAAGAACTTCCTTTGTTTTCGCATTTGCGGCAATTGGACAAGGTTGTCATTGCCGGCAGTACGTGGCAAAAAGACGAGCAGGTGTTGCTTCGGGCAATGGAAAAATATCCTTTCACATTGGTTCTCGCACCCCACGAAACAGACGCTCAACATATTGAATATATCGAATCTCTTTTTTCGGAATTTTCTGTCATGCGTTATTCGCAAATGTCCGAAAGCGAGCCGACAGACGGCGTACAGGTGTTTATCATTGACACTATCGGCATTTTGAATGCTTTGTATCCTTACGGAAAAATTGCATATATCGGCGGCGGTTTCGGCGTGGGAATACACAACATATTAGAAGCCGCAACGTATGGAATGCCTGTTGTTTTCGGTACAAATTACAGGCGATTCAAAGAAGCTGATGATTTAATTGCACGCTCCGGCGCCTTTTCGATTGCCGATGCAGAAGAATTGAGTACGATACTTTCCGATTTGTTGAACGACAAGGCACAATTGGCACGTGCCGGATCGATTGCGAAACAATACGTTACCGAAAATATCGGCGTTTGTTCCCGAATTTATTCGTTTGTGTTTGGTGATGAAAAAAAGGGTTGATGTTTCAGTCGGCAAAGAGTTGAAGCAGTTGTTTTTCTCCTAAAATTTCAATTGCCAGGGTTGCCGTTTTTTCCGAAGAAAAATAAACAAAGCTTGCGGGAATGTTTGTTTTTTGCGGAGCAGCCGTTCCATTTTGGATAACGATGATAAATTTTTCTTCCTGCATATTTTGCCAATCGGGTTTCCAACCGTTATTCAGAAAATGAGCCACATTCAACAGATCGTTCATCGAAAGCCAGCGTTCGATGTGTTTTTGAGAAGAGCAGTTGTTTCTGTCGTTGTATAATGTTGTTTTATTGCATTTTATCTTGCCAAACATATCCACAAAATATGCTTCTTTTTTAAAATACAAGGCTTTCATGATGTCGTTGAGTGTCATTTCTGCTCTTTTTTTGGTTGATATAAATAAAACAACAGGGCAAATCAAGATGAAATAAGCCCTGTTGCCAACTCAAAAATAAAACAATTATGCCATTTTGTTAACCTTAATCATCAATCCCGATTTAAGGTTAGCGGCTTTATTTTTATGAATAACTCCTTTTTTTGCAACTTTATCAATCAAAGAAACCACCTGAGGGACTTTTGCCTTAGCTTCTGCAACATCATGCGTGTTTCTCAACTTTTTGATTGCGTTGCGCATCGTCTTTCCCCAATATCTGTTTTCCAAACGTCTTTTTTCGTTTTGTCTGATCCTTTTAAATTGCGATTTATGATTTGCCATTATATAACTGAATTTTTACTATTATTTTTATCAAAATTTTCGGACTGCAAAGATACACTTTTTTTCAATACAAAAATCGACAATCGCCACGCAGCAAAATATTTTTCCCGAAAGCGTCCTCCCCGCCGGTAAAAAATCTTTGTCTGTTTTTGTTTTATTACAATAAAAAAATGTATCTTTGTAATAACGATAAAATACAAACACCAATTTCAAAAAAGAAATATAAACAGATAATTAGAAAATATGGCTAACTTTTTTTTAGACAATGAGAGTTTGAAAT
>JAIRTU010000014.1 GCA_031254735.1 Bacteroidales bacterium
CGAAACAAGCGGCGTTCCCGCTTTGGTAACGGCAAAAACTTTGTGCAACAATCCCGCATCGGTAAGCCACTGAATTGCCAACTCGAACTCTTTTGCTCTTGCACCTTCTTTCAAAACACCGTAAATAAATTTTTTGTTTTCTTTGGACAATTGTGCGGGAATACTGTCCCAGACCATATTTATTCGTGGTATAATCTCTTTTGGGGCGTGTTTTGAGAAATCGTTGCGATAATTTTTCAGGATTTTATTTTGTATATTTCTTGCTTTTTTCCAATCCCGATTTTCTGCAAATGCTTTTACGGCTTCGGGCATTCCGCCGACATAAAAGTAATATTTCAAATATTCCTTGAATTTTTCGCCAAAAACATTCATTATATCGAAATGCCTTTCACTCAAAATTTCAGCCAAACCATTTTCTTCGCCTGTTGCAAGCAAAAATTCGTAAAACGACATAGGATAAAGTGTCAGCATGTCCACTTTCCCGACAGGAAAAGATTCGTCTTCGTGTAAATTTATTCCAAGCAACGAACCTGCTGCAATAATTTGATATTCAGGCGTTTCTTCGCAAAAATATTTCAGTGAAGTTATTCCTTGCTTCACAGCTTGTATTTCGTCCAAAACAATAAGCGTATCTTCGGGCGTAATTTTTACACCCGAATAAAACTCAAAAGCCGTAATCAAGCGTTTTGGGTCAAGGTCTTGCAGGAAAATGATACGCATTTCTTTGGCTCGTTCAAAATTGATATACACCATCTGGCGATATTCCGATTTACCGAATTTCTGTAACAGATACGTTTTCCCTACCTGTCTTGCACCATAAAAAATCATAGGTTTTTTATTTGCGTCTAATTTCCACTGTATTAGTTCTTTAATTTTATCTCGATACATATTTTGCAGATTATTTCGGTTATCGTATTACATTTTTCAGCACTAAAAACAACTGCAAAGATACACTTTTTCGCACAGATAACAAACACAGGCTGTTCCCCTTTTTGAAAAGCAGCCTGTGTTTACTGTCTGAACCGGGATTTATATGATTACGCTCTACCGTTCCGACAATTGCATCATTGGCAATTACCTTACCGTTCCGCCGTTGAGAATATCTTTATCGGGAGAGACAATCGCCAATTCGCCGTTTGCATTTTCTGCCATGAGTATCATTCCTTGCGAAAGCACTCCTTTTATCTCTTTGGCTTGCAGGTTGACCAGCATCAGCACTTTTTTTCCGACCAGCGTTTCCGGTTCGTAGTATTCGGCAATTCCGCTGATGATTGTTCGCCGGTCGATGCCTGTGTCCACTTTCAGTTTGAGCAATTTTTTTGTCTTGGAAACTTTCTCTGCTTCCAACACTTGACAAATCCGCAAATCCATTTTCATGAAATCATCATACGAAACGGCTTCTTTCTGCGGTTCAAGACTTGTTTCTGCCGGACTGTTCCGCTGATTGTCTTCTTTGCTTTTTTGCAGCTTCGCCAATTGTTTTTCAATGGCGTCATCTTCTATTTTCTCAAACAAAAGTTCGCCGGGGTTGATTGTATGATTGTCTTTCAGCATGTCGATATTGCCGGCTTCTGCCCATGTTGTTGGTGTTATCGATAACATCTGTTGCAGTTTTTTGGCGGTAAACGGCAGAAAAGGTTCACACAAAACCGACAAATTTGCTGCAATCTGCAAGGCAATATTCAAGACGGTTTCTACCCGTTTGGGATTTGTTTTTATTACTTTCCAAGGCTCGTTGTCGGTCAGATATTTATTTCCCAGACGTGCCAGATTCATCAACTCTGTCAATCCTTCTCTGAAATGATATTTCTCTATGCTTTTCCCTATTCGTTCCGGATAGAGAGCAATTTGCGACAAAACGGCATTGTCCGTATCGTTCAATTCGCCTCTTGCCGGGACTTTTCCGTCAAAATATTTATGTGTCAAGACAACAGTTCGGTTGATAAAATTTCCGAAAATCGCCAGCAGCTCGCTGTTGTTTTTCGTTTGGAAATCGTTCCATGTGAAGTCATTATCTTTTGTTTCGGGAGAATTAGCCGTTAAAACATAGCGCAACACGTCCTGTTTGTTCGGAAAATCTTCCAGATATTCGTGCAGCCACACCGCCCAATTGCGAGAGGTGGAAATTTTATCGTTTTCCAAATTCATAAACTCGTTGGCAGGCACATTGTCGGGCAAAATATAACTCCCTTCGGCGTGCAGCATCACAGGAAAGATAATGCAGTGAAACACAATATTGTCTTTCCCGATAAAATGCACCAATTTGGTATCTTTGCTTTTCCAATAGGGTTGCCAATCTTTTTGTGTCTGTTCCGCCCAGACTTTGGAGGCAGAAATATAGCCGACAGGTGCGTCAAACCAGACATAGAGAACTTTTCCGTCTGTGTGGGGAAGCGGAAGTTTTACGCCCCAATCCAAATCGCGTGTTACCGCTCGCGGCAGCAATCCCATGTCTATCCACGATTTGCATTGTCCGTAAACCGTTGAACGCCAATCTTCTTTATGTCCTTTGAGTATCCATTCTCGAAGAAAATCTTCGTATTGATCCAAAGGCAAATACCAATGTTTGGTCTCTTTCAATATGGGTTTGCTTCCGCTCAATGCCGATTTGGGATTAATCAGTTCGGTCGGACTTAAACTTGTGCCGCAGGCTTCGCACTGATCGCCATACGCACGTTCGTTTGAGCAATGCGGACAAGTGCCTGTGATGTAGCGATCTGCCAAAAACTGTTTGGCTTCTTCGTCGTAGTATTGTTCGCTTGTCTTCTCGATAAATTTATGATTTTCATACATTTTCAAAAAGAAATCCGAAGCCGTTTTGTGATGTATCGGCTCGGACGTGCGGGAATAAATATCGAAACTGATACCAAAATCTTCAAACGATTTTTTGATAATGGCATGGTATCGATCCACAATATTTTGAGGTGTAACGCCCTCGTTTCGTGCTTTGATAGTAATCGGAACGCCGTGTTCGTCCGAACCGCCGATAAACAGCACGTCTTCTTTTGCCAAACGCAAATAGCGTGCGTAAATATCGGCAGGAACATATACTCCCGCCAAATGTCCGATATGAACGGGTCCGTTGGCGTATGGCAACGCCGAAGTAATGGTGTGTCTTTTGTATTGATTTTGTGTATACAGCATGTTTGTTAAATGTTTACAAATTTATTGACGAATTTATTTACGGTATGCAGATCAAATAATGCAGCG
>JAIRTU010000058.1 GCA_031254735.1 Bacteroidales bacterium
TGACCTGCCTTTTCAAGGCGAAAAAGGGTGGGGGAGTCCTTTATTTCCCAAGGCTTTGCCGTTGGGCTGAAATAAATCGGACTTTCAGTCCTTTTCAATTCGTAATGTTCACAATCACACAATCATATAAATTCAGGGTTGGGCAATTGCATTATTATTCACTATTCGTTATTAGTTATTCACTAAATTCACGTTTAGTACGGACACAGCGTAATGCCAAAGCTGATCGGATTAATTCGTGGACCTTTTTCCTCTTCAAAAAACTTGGTTATCATATACGAAGCATTCAGGCTGATAAATTTCCAACCTGTTTTAAAGGTAAATTCCACAGGAATCTTTGTTTTGTTGGGTATTTTATAATCTTTTATACGATATTGATTATCCGAACCGTCCGGGTCGTTTCCGAAATATTTGGTGTGAACGTTCGCTATCACTCCAACCCTCACGCCCGCCGATATTTTAAATCCCGAACGACTGTGCCGATAACGAAACTCCAACGGAATATTGATGTTGGTGAACGAAATTTTGTTTTTACGATATTTTATTCCGTCGGCAACAGGCGTTGCAACGGTGGTATAATCCTGTCCTATACTCCAAAGAGCGTTGGAATGCAAATTATGATTGGTAACTCCTACTCCCAAACCAAAACTGAACGGACTGTTCTTTTTTATCGGAAGGTCGAAAAGGATAGCGCCGTTGAACCCGAAATTAATTGCTTTTTGCTTGATATTGCCTTCAAGCCCCAACCAAGTGCTGGAAAAAAAATCCAGGACAATACGGTCTTTAAACAAAATCGGTGCGTCGGACGCCGGTTTCTTCTTCTCTTTTTTGGTCTCGGTTTGTTGTGCAACCACTGTCATAACACCAATTAAACACAATACGAATAAAGCTGCTTTTCTCATTTATATACTTTTTATTATTTATTTTTCAAAAATTAAGCCAAGGTTTTCAGCCGTGCATATTTTCCGACGAAAATTCAAACGGCAACAAGTTATCCACTCCTTCTATCATCATTATCTTCCCTGCATTTCCCGCCAGCAAAAGATGTATTTTTTGTTTTCCTCTGCGTTCGTATTCCGACATCACCTGACGACAGCCTCCGCAAGGCGAAAGATACTGTTTCATTTTGAAATGTTTTGGATTGCCATACACCGCCATCGCCGTTACTTTCGCTTCGGGATATTGCGACATGGCAGAAAACAAAGTTACTCTTTCGGCACACAATCCCAACGGAAAAGAAGCATTCTCCTGATTGTTTCCCGCAAGCATTACATTATTGTCGAGCAACACCGCCGATCCTACTCTAAATTCGGAATACGGAACATACGCATGCTCACTTGCCCGACGAGCTTTGTCCAACAACCGACGGTCTTGATCCGTCAATTCTTTTTCATCGTCGAAAAGCGTATAATGTATATTGAGTGTCCGATTATCCATGTAAAAACATATTTAATTTGAGTAACGCACAAATTATTGTTTAATTGTAACGAAATCGGCATTAACGCCATGCAAAAGTTTCGATTAGGTGCATCATATCTTTTTTCAGATACGTGATAACAGGCGACAGCGAATCGTTTTGCGGTTTATTGTTGAGATACAGAGACGCTCGGAAAAAATGATTTTCCCTGTCGGTAACCCAAAATTGAAACGGACAGGCGGCATCGTTGCCTGTTGCTTCGTATATCTTGCCGTAAAGATGAGCGGACGTATCCACTATACTCGATTCCAATATATCGTCAACCCGTTTTATCTGTTTGTAAACAAGGGTTCGAGAATCGTCTATCAAATTAAGGAGATTGGTATCGTCAACGGTTTTGTAGGTGATAAATAAGATAGAATTTAATTCGGGATAAATCAAATTAATCCAATGTTCTCCTTTGGGATACAAAGAATCGACAAATGCTGCCTGAGAATACTCAAACGAATACGGATAATTCCCCCTCAACGGCTGAAAGGCGGTATCTTTGACGTCAAGACGAAAAAATCCGCGTGGTTTGGGCGTATAAACGTCTTCTCCGCAAGAAGCACAACACAAAATCGCAATCGCCCAAAAACAAAAAATAAAATGCTTTTTATTCATCGAAAGAAAAAATTAAAATTCGGCGTTTTGAGGTGTTCTGGGGAAAGGTACTACATCGCGGATATTTGCCATGCCGGTAATAAAGAGCAACAAACGCTCAAAACCCAAGCCGAAACCGCTGTGAACGGCTGTTCCGAAACGGCGGGTGTCGATATAATAGGTCAGTTCGTTTTCGCTCATGCCTCGTTCGTGAATGGCTTGAAGCAATTTTTCCAAATTTTCTTCCCGCTGCGAACCGCCGATAATCTCGCCTATTTTCGGAAACAAAACGTCCATTGCCCGCACTGTTTTTCCGTCGTCGTTTTGTTTCATGTAAAACGCTTTGATCTCTTTGGGATAATCCACCAAAATAACAGGCTTTTTAAAATGATTTTCCACCAAATACCGTTCATGTTCGGCTTGAAGGTCTAATCCCCATTCCACTTTAAACTCAAACTTTTTGCCCGACTGTTTCAGAATATCGATGGCTTCGGTGTAAGAAAGGCGAACAAAATCAACAGCAACCACCGATTGTAAACGTTCAATAAGTTCTTTATCAAACATATCGTTTAAAAACTGTAAATCGTCGCGATTGTTTTCCAACGCATAATTAATACAATATTTGATAAAATCTTCTGCCGTATCCATGTTGTCTTGCAGATTGCAGAAAGCCATTTCGGGTTCTATCATCCAAAATTCCGCCAGATGTCGGGGCGTATTTGAATTTTCGGCACGAAAAGTAGGACCAAAAGTATAGATATTTCCCAAAGCCATAGCACCCATTTCGCCGTTGAGCTGTCCCGAAACGGTCAGGTTGGCGGGTTTTCCGAAAAAGTCTTGCGTATAATCTACTTTTTTGTCCTCGTTAAACGGAATATTGTCCAATTCCAAGTTGGTAACATGAAACATTTCTCCTGCTCCTTCTGCATCGGCAGCCGTAATAATGGGCGTGTGAAAGTAGAAAAAACCTTGGTCGTTGAAATATTTATGTATGGCAAACGACATCGCATGCCGCAACCGAAGCACACAACCGAAATAATTTGTTCGCGGACGCAAATGGGCTATCGTCCGCAAAAATTCCATGCTGTGTCCTTTTTTCTGCAAAGGAAAAGTTTCCGAATCGGCAGTTCCCAAGATTATAATTTCATCGGCTTGTATTTCCACACTTTGTCCTTTTCCCATAGACTGCACCAATTTTCCTGTAACGGAAAGACAAGCGCCTGTGGTAATTTGTCGAATCAGTTTTTCGTCAAATTTTTCCGTATCGGCAACCACCTGCAAGCTGTGAACCGTAGAACCGTCATTTACGGCAATAAACGTTACGGCATTGTTTCCGCGTTTGGTGCGTACCCAGCCTTTTATCGTAACAACATTGCCTGTGCCGACGGTTTCCGGTTCTTTTATAATCTTGACAATTTTTATCTGTTTCATTTATCGTATTTATTTTAAATTTTAATCTGTATGTCTAACACTGCATATCTCTTTGTTTTGCGACAGCCGGACAAAGGATGAAAGCCGTTTTTTGCAAATATACGGCTAATATCGTATTCGTCCCGCATCGTAATCCCGGATAAAATTTTCCAACTCATCAACACCTATTTTCTTGACAATAATTTTTTTATCTTTATCCAAAACAAATATTACAGGCGTTGAGGTTACATCGTAAACCATACGGTAATCGATATTGGATTCGTTTCCTATTACATTAATCCAAGGCATTTGTTTTTCGACAATCCGTTCTTTCCATTTTTTCTTCTCTTTGGTCATGGCGACGGCGTATATCTCAAAATCAAGACTGTCATGCACCCTGTTGTACATATCGACCAGCTTGGGAGTGGCAGACTTGCAATGTCCGCAATTCAAATCCCAAAACCAAATCACCGTATATTTGCGTTTACTTTCGTAGTTGGAACGAAACCTGCCGTTGGTGTCGGGCATATAGAGTTCGGGGGCTTTTTTCCCGATTAAAATATTGCCCAATTTATCAGCCTTGTTGATCATGCGTTCGCGCACGGCTTCGTCTGCCCATGTATATCGTCCGGTGGCATAATATTTTTTTACCATGTGAACAAAAACAGCATCATGTGCCACATATTGACTGCGTTCGTATCGGCTGGTGGTATACCAAATGAGGTATCTGTACATCGGAGGATTGCCCTCTGCCTTTTCGACCAGCAAATCGGTATACTTGATAATACTGTCTACCAAAGGAGGAATTACCTTTTCGAAATAATATTGCAATTTCGGGTAAAAAATCGGAGTACTCAACAGTGCAGGTTCTTGCAAATCGATATAATCCCAATAATGATTGATATAATAATGAAAAGCAAAATTAGAATCGACCAACGAACCGTCTGCATTTCTTGGCGGATCGGGAACTTGAACCTCACGATTGATCAGTTGTGCTTTGCCAAAGAGCGTATTTTTGTACATATCCAAATAATCGAACATGAACGTGCGCATGCTGTCCTGATATTCTCTCCGCTCTTCTTTATATTGATCTATCAGTGATTGATTGGGGTTTTCTTCGCTTTCTGCCTGTTTGATCTCATTGCCGAGCGTGATAATGAAACGTTGATAATGAGACATTTTCCGCATAAACGCTAAGGTAATTTCATTTTCGGGAGAACCTGTAAAACGTATATCCGTTGTCAGATCGACCGCTTGGGAATCGACATGTTCTACCGTTGCCGTAAATGAAAAGGAAGAATCGATCACAAAGTCTAAATATTTTACCTTATTCTGGCTTGCCAAAAGATAAATTCCTCTCGGCGGAAGCGTATCTTTGGTCATGATAAAAGTATAAGGTTCTTTTTTAGACACATACAGGGTATCGTACATATAAGTCTTGTCTTCGTAATACGTTGCGATATAGAGCATGGTATCGGGAATCCCTTTAAAGACAAATTTGATTTCGGACACAGGAGCCTTTTTCACTTTTTTCTGAGCGAACACGCCACTGCCGCCCAACACACTCACGGTCAACAAACAAAGGACACAAACTGTTTTATTTATTCTTATCTTCATATCATTATATTTTTTAATAAACAAAAAACGATTACAATTTCGGTTCATTTCTATTTCCAAACGTATCTACATTTAGACGTTTTATGTAACGCAATAGTTGCCTGAATTGTTATGTTAAACAATTCCTTCTTTTAGCAGGTCGTGCAGATGGACAATGCCGCTGTATTTACCGTTTTGTGTAACTAAAATGGAGGTGATATTGTTGTTTCGCATAATTTCCAATGCTTTTACCGCCAATTGGTTCATATCGATGGTTTTCGGGTTTTTGCTCATCACGTCTTTTGCCGTTATCTTTTGAAGATCGGCGGTTTTTTCGAGCATTCGCCGCAAGTCGCCGTCGGTGATAATTCCGACAATTTCATCGTTGTCGATCACCGCCGTAACGCCCAGACGTTTGGAAGATATTTCGTAGATAATGGTTTTCAAATCTGCCGAAGGACTTACCTGCGGAATTTCGTTGGCTTTACAAAGCTGTTCCACTTTCAGATACAACTGTTTTCCAAGCGTTCCTCCCGGGTGAATGCGGGCAAAATCGCTCGGCGAAAATCCCCGCATGGCAATCAGACAGACCGCCATCGCATCGCCAATCACCAATTGAGCCGTAGAGCTTGCCGTTGGCGCCAGATTGTTGGGACAAGCCTCTTTGGATACGCTGCAATTGATGACATAATCGGCATTTTTTGCCAAACGCGATTCCGTATTCCCCACAACCGCAATAATTTTACTTCCAAGCATTTTTATCAAAGGTATCAAAAAAGCTATTTCCGGTGTGTTGCCGCTTTTGGAAAGGCAGATAACAATATCATTTTTCTGAATAATGCCCAAATCGCCATGAATGGCGTCTGCCGCATGCATAAAAACGGCAGGCGTTCCCGTCGAGTTGAATGTAGCGACCATTTTATGTGCGATATTGGCACTTTTGCCTATACCGCAGACAATCACTCTGCCGTTGTTGTTGCGATAGACAGCCTCTACCGCCGCCACAAACCGGTCATCGATATAATCTGCCAACAGACGAACGGCGTCTGCCTCCTGATAAATGCACTGTTTGGCAATTTGTTGTATTTCTTCTTTTGTTTTCACAATCGTCCTCATTTTTCAAGGTGCAAAGGTACATTATTTTTTCTTGATAACAACAGAAAACAACAATTGGCGGTAAGTGATAAATAATTAATCTCGGAGACGAAACGAAAAAGCGTCGTTATCCTCCGATTTTTCAATTTGCCGGTCAATTTTATAATTATCGATAAAAAAATATTCTGTATGATTAAAATTATAACTCACGGACACGTGTCTATGAGCCGCAACATCGATATTATGAGCCGCAACATCGATATTATGAGCCGCAGGTTCAAACTTATGAGCCGCAGGTTTAAACTTATGAGCCGCAGGTTTAAACTTATGAGCCGCAGGTTTAAACTTATGAGCCGCAGGTTCAAACTTATGAGCCGCAGGTTCAAACTTATGAGCCGCAACATCGATATTATGAGCCGCAACATCGATGTTATGAGCCGCGTATGCGAACACGCGAGTGGCGGGTTCAAACACGCGAGTGGCGGGTTCAAACACGCGAGTGGCGGGTTCAAACACACGAGTGGCGGGTTCAAACACGCGAGTGGCGGGTTCAAACCTGAATGCGGAGAAAGAAATAACGAAAGAAATTACACACAAACAAATCGTAATTCGTAATTTGTAATTCGTAATTGAAATAATCCCAGTTCAGACAATTGCATTATTATTCACTATTAGTTATTCGTTATTCACTACTACTACCTTTCCGTTGACAGTTCCTTTTGCGGTGCTTACATTATATATATAGATGCCCGCTGCCAGATTGTTTATCGAAACCATATCTTCGTTGGCTATCTTCTGGCGAATTAAAACCTTCCCTTGCATATCGTACAGCGTGAAGACAGCGTCTGTTATCATCTCCCGAAGGGAAATAAAAATATTATCGGTGGCGGGGTTGGGATAGACATGTATACTATTCTCCAAATCGAAAGATGAAATATTATCTGTTGATGCTAAGGTGTCGTAAATTTTGGTCAATCCGCCAAACGCACCAACCCAAACAGCCCCTTCCCTGTCTACGGCAATAGCAGATGTGCTTGCATCGTACAAACCGTCGTCTAAGGTGTAATGTTTCCACGACCTGCCATTGTATCGATACACTCCCGACAACTTGCTTCCCGCCCAAATACGACCTCTGTTATCTACCGTAAGAGCCGTAAAAGAAAGCTCTTCGTCAAAAAACAAATTCCAACTTGTGCCGTCAAATTTCCACAGTCCCGAATTATAAATGGCTGCCCACACAACATTATCTCTGTCCATAACAAGAGCGTCCACATAATTATCCGATAAATTTCCCAGCAAAGGAAAATATTTTACAAAATTAGTTCCGTCAAAGCGGGCTAATCCTTTTGCTGTACCAACCCACAGATTTCCAACGGCGTCTTGACAAAGACAGGTAATATTTGCGTCCGGCAAACCGTCTGCTATGCGATATGTTTTCAACACCGAATCGCCCACCAATTTACTAAGACCGTTTCGGGTGGCAATCCAAGCCGTGTCTTCTATCACCAAAATATCCTGAACAACACCGTGTCCGAGCTTGCTTGACGTTCCAAACGTTCGCCATGTGGTATCGATCAAACGCGAAACGCCGTGTCCTGTCGAACCTATCCAAATACGTCCCTTCGGATCGATTTTGACACACACGTTGTGATCGGACGCCAAACCGTGAAAACGGCGATCGTCTTCACCATCATGATGATCGTGCGGTTCTACTGCTATGGAAAACCAGTCCGAACCATTGTATTGCAATATTCCAACACTTGAAATCTGAACGGCAATCCACATCAAACCGGTGTTGTCAAAAGCTATCTCGTGTGCATAGCTCGCCGACACATATCCAATCGGAAAAGGATGCTTTTCAACCACTTCTACCAGCCTGTTTTGTGCATACAGCACAACAGGAAACAAACAAATGAGCATAAAAACTTTCGATTTCATATTTTCTTTATTTTTAGTTAGAATAATTTTTTATAATGATACCCGAAAACAAAAAAACGTTGCCTCGAATTGAAAAAATAATTGAAACATTTTATTTTTTGCCTTTCGGTTGAATAAACTTTACCTTTTTATCGCTTTCTCTCCGCATTAATGATGAATATTTTCTATCAGCGATTTATCGGTTACTTTCTGCCACTGTATTGTCTTTTTTCCTGTTGACGTCAATATTTCGACAGGCATACTTTTCAATTCTTTCGTATTTTCTTTTATTTCGCACCATTGGGAAATATCTATTTTTTCCGTCGAAATTCCGTTTACACTCAGTATTTGATCTCCTGTTTGGATACTGTCGTTGTGGCTGTGAATGTTTTCCCAGATAAAACAAATTATCAATTTATCATCTTGCAAATCGGCTATAAATTCCCAATGTTCTTCGTTCTCAATGGTTTTATCCTCTTCTTTTTTCTCTAAAAACAATTTCTTTTGTTTCCAATTAATGGCAATTTTTCCGTATTTTATCAGAAACGCATTACCGATTAAAATCATTGTTGACGGCACAACGTTCACCATTTCGTTCATAATACGATTGTTGCCCATGTACAATGTGTCTATTTCCACAAGATATTGGTTTTGGACAGTTTCATCGTTAAACAACGTTTCCGTTTTTTTGCCTTCGCCTCTGGCATATTTCAAAGAGTTGCTTTTTCTGCTTTTGAAAAACAGGCTGTCGGGTATCTGTATCAGGTCGTTATTTCCTAAATCTAAGGTTGCATAAAAATAAAATTCGCCCATTTCCAT
>JAIRTU010000060.1 GCA_031254735.1 Bacteroidales bacterium
AACTTGAAATTTTATAGCAATGGAATCAACAAGACAACAAAAAGTGGCTCGCTTGCTGCAAAAAGAATTGGCAGCCGTACTACAGACAGAAGGCAGAAATATATACGGTTCGGCAATGCTTACCGTTACGCGGGTGGAAGTCTCGAAAGATTTGTCGTTTGCCAAAGTGTATTTGAGTGTTTTTGCCACCGACGACAAACCGTATGTGATAGAAAGAATGGAAAACAACAAAAAAGAACTCCGTTTCAGGTTGGGACAGCATATTCGCAATCAGCTGCGGATAGTTCCCGAACTTGCATTTATTCAAGATGATACCTTAGATTATATCGAGAATATAGATAATCTGCTGAAAAAGTGAACGTAAGTCTATTCATCGCCCGACGGTATCTCTTTGCGAAGAAATCGCACAATATTGTAAACATTATTTCCATTGTTTCTTTTGCGGGAGTGATGATAGCAACAGCGGCATTATTCATTGTGCTGTCGGCATTTAACGGCATTAAAGATTGGGTGGAACAGTCGTTTAATGCGTTCAGTTCCGATATTGAAATTACGCCCCGCTATGGAAAAATCATTCCCCACGATTCTATTGACATGAAAAAAATTGCCGATTTAAACGGCGTGGCGTATTATTCGGAGGTGCTGTCGGACGTAACGGTTTTTGCATACGAAAACCGTCAGTTTATTGCAAAAATAAAAGGCGTATATCCCGATTATTACAAGATGAATCATTTGGATACCACCGTTTATAGCGGGGAATTTATTCTTGAACATCAAGGTTTTCCGTTTGCTGTTTTGGGAGCGGGCGTTGCGGGACATCTCGACTGTCCGGCTTCTCCCACCATCAACAATGCCTTGAAAATATACTATCCCGATCGCACGCGAAAGCGTTCGGCGGCGGTTTCGGCAGAGGCGCTCAATACTCAGTCGATCACTCCGGCGGGTATTTTTATCTCTCACACCGAATACGATTTAGATTTTGTGTTTGTCCCGCTGACTTTTGCACGCCATTTGTTGGGTTATGCCTCCGGAATGACTTCTTTGGAAATACGTTGTACGCCTTCGGCAAATATAGCGGACGTTAAGACGGAAATCAAAAACATGTTGGGCGACAAATATTATGTGAAAAACGCCTACGAACAGGAAGAAGAGCTTTTTAAAGTAATGCAGTCGGAGAAATGGATCACATACGCCATTTTGTCGTTTATCCTGCTGATAGCCTCGTTTAATATGGTGGGCATGATCGGTATTCTGATTTTGGAGAAAAAACAATCGGTGAGCATACTTTACAGCATGGGTTCGGGCATCAACATGGTGCGTAAAATATTTATTTACGAAGGAATATTAATTTCTTTTTCGGGTGTTGTTTGCGGGTTGATACTCGGATTTATCATTTGTTTGTTGCAGATACAGTTCGGTTTTATCTCTCTTGGCGACGGTTCTTTTTTGCTGCCTGCCTATCCGATAGAAATGCAGTGTTTAGACGCATTGATGATACCTTTAGTCGTATTTTGCATTACGCTGCCTGCCTCGTATCTTTTATCGAAAAAAATCTATCCCGAATTATCTTCTCAATGAAAAAAACAGATTGTATTTCCATGCGGACGGTTGTATGGTGTTGGGCGGTGGTGCTGTTTTGTTTTTCTTCCTGTCGAAATGCCGAAAAACAATATCATTTGCAAGGCTTCGCACAGGGAACATATTACAGTATCCGTTATTACGACCACCAAAACCGAAATTTACAGACGCAAATAGACAGTTTGTTGGACGATTTCAATAAAACGGCGTCTATTTTCGATACGTCTTCCATCATTTCCAAAATCAACAGGAATGAAGACGTTCTGTTGAATGATGATTTTGTTGAGATATTTAATTTGGCAATGGAAGTCAGTCGAAATACCGATGGCGCGTTCGATATGACGGTTGCTCGGCTGGTAGATGCATGGGGTTTTGGTGCAGAAAAACGTCAAACGCTAAACAAAGAAATGATCGACAGCTTGCTTGAATGTGTCGGATATGAAAAAGTTGCTTTGAAAAACGGAAAAGTCATAAAAGAAAACCCTTGTATTTGTCTGAATTTTAATGCTATCGCAAAAGGGTATTCGGTAGACAAAGTCGGGCGTTTTTTGGATAATTCAGGCATAGAAAATTATTTGGTAGACATCGGAGGAGAGGTTTTTGCCAAAGGACACAATCAAACAAATCCTTGGACGGTAGGCATAGAACAGCCTTCTCCCACCAAAGAAACCGCCGACAGGAAAGTGATTTCTGCTGTTGAGTTAAACAACAGGTCGCTGGCGACGTCGGGCAATTATCGTCGATATTTTGAAGAAGACGGAATGCGGTATGCTCATACCATTTCTCCGAAAACAGGCTATCCTGTAAACCATACGTTGTTGAGTGCAACGGTATTACACCCGAAAACCGCTTGTGCGGACGCTTACGCAACGGCTTTTATGGTCATGGGATTGGAACAATCGTTGGCATTTTTAGCAAATAAGCCTCAAATACAGGTCTTTTTCATCTACGAAGATCGCGACACATTGAAAACCTTTCAAACGAAATCTTTTCTAAAACAGCGATGAATGAAAAAGCCGATAAGCAGAAAATAAATTGCTGTACAACTTATTCTTCCGCTCTTTTGAATGTTACAAATAAAATGTGATTGTATTTATCCCAAAATGTCCGGCAGGAGATAACAGGCTGATAATGGACATTTTGGGATAAATATTCAAAAAATTACTCTTTTATTTTGCTCGGTTTCGTAAATTCAATATTGAATTTAAAATATCGCAATTCTAAATTATCGTTTGCCGAAACCGCATATTCTAACTTAGCATCTCCATCTCCCTCTGGCGCAAGAATGATGCCTCTGACTTTGGCATTTTTGTCTTTTACTTTCTCCTCGGCAATATATCCCATATATCTTGAAATCTGTCCGACAACTTCATCAGATGTTTTTGTGTTTTTCAACTCAACCACTACATAGTTATTGTTTCTGTCCACAAAAAGCAAATCCAATTTTCCTGCGGGAGTATTGTACTGCTGACTGTGAAGCTTTAATCCCTTTTCTATACAGTCAGGATTGCTTTTTATCACTTCCTCCAACTTCGATTCATTTTCCAGACAGTGTTCTATCGTCCGAGTATATACTTCTAATTCAACAGCATCGGTAGTTTCCTCTACATACTGAATCTGTAAAACGGCTTGTCCTTCCAACAATTCATTTTCGTTGAATACGATGTTTAATTTCGTATCCACTTCAATATTGCGACCACTATACCATTTTTTCAATCCACAAAAACGTAGCGTATCTTCACTACTGTCATTGCCTAACAGAAAGGATTCGCAACCCAGATTGTCCTTAATCCAAATCCGATGACCTTTATATTTACATAAATCTTCAAACTTCTTAGGACTTAATGTTAATAATCCGTGTTTTAAATCTGTTGTTGTGATGATTTTTAAATCTTCCATTTTAATTAAGTTTATTTTGTTAAACACTCTAACTTTTTGAAAACAAAGAAATTAATCTTTGCCACCACGTCTTTTTATTCACAAACTCAACATGCAACACTCGTTTTTTGCCAATGAGTTCATTTTTTTTATACGACAATTTAATTTCCGTGCTTTCCGTAATTTGGTTTTCCCTAAACCATTTTGTCAAACCCGTAATCTGTGTTTTGGTGTGCCTTGTGGCGAGAAACTTCTTCCCGTTTCTGCCTATTAACCAAAACTCTTCATCCTCTTTAAAAGGGAAACTTGCGGGGAAATCAACATTCAAATATTTTGAATTTATTTCCGACTGACTGATGTTTTTTCTAATTTCTATCATCGTTTCACTTTTTTAATTTTGACGCTGCGGAAAGTGTTATGGAATCATCCAACAACTTTTCATCTTTTTTGTCGGCTACCTGTACGCTAATTCCAAACGTTTCCTTAAATTTCTTTTCGAACGTTCCAATTTGCATATTTCCGCTTACCTTAAAATCCGCGCGTGTCGTTTGTGTGTCCTCTTTGCGGATGGATGCCAATGATACATCGTCATCTGCAAATCTTTTTCCATTGTACACGCGAAGCGTTGCTCCAAAATTTTCTTTGAAAGACGCTTTTAAACTCTTTACTTTCATTCGTCCGCTTACTAAAAACTCTGCCATTTTCTTGATATTTAATTATTTATGATAAATTTGATTAAATTATATAATTTTCCCACATCAGGAATTAACTTCCTGACATAGAACAATTTATGCGTAAGAAACAGTGTAACTATCTGATTATCAGTTAGTTCTATATATATGGGGGGGGGGGTAAATGCCTAAATGCCAAATACTTAGCAAGGGCTTTCTTGCTAAGCGATGTTGCTAATGCGTTTTCTCTGTTATTTACCCAATGTGTCATTTATACTATTATTTTTGTGACTTTGCAAAGATACAATTTTTTTTAATATGAATGATTATTTTTTTTAAATTCCTCTGATATTTTTTTGTTTCTACGGTATTAAGACTTATATTAAATAGATAAAGATATGAGTGATATTCAATCTATCAATCTGAATTTCAGCAACATAGTAGAAGTTATAAATACATTTTCCGGTGAACAAAAATGTATCGAATTTTTGGAAAAAAATAAAAAACATGACAGAAAATACAGAAAAAAATAATTGACATTTCCGACATTATAACCCAAAATGTCCGGCAGAACAGAACATATTGATAATCAGAATCAATGTTTTTTTTGATGAATTAATGTGGAATGAACATTTTGGGATAAGTAATCTAATGCCGTTGATT
>JAIRTU010000100.1 GCA_031254735.1 Bacteroidales bacterium
CTCTCTGTTTATCAGCGGTAAAATCATGGCGACGGCACTCACATATTGGCTGCTTTGACGAGAATCGATCTCCCGAAAATCGGCATGCAACAGTTTTCCTTTTATTTGCAACGGAGGAAATCCCCGATTTTTCAGATAATCGATTTCCGCACCGGCATCCACCAAAGCGTCTGCCAATGCCTGAATGGGTCGTTGCTGCATGCGTTCACTCCCTTCCAATATCCAAAGTCCCTGTTTACAAGCCAAATACGCACACAAAAAACGGTAAGCCGTTCCGCAGTTTCGGCAATGCAAAACAAGCGGTTTGTCCGAATGATGATTTTCTGCTTTTTGCAATAAATCGTTCAGCAAAACAGTATCGTCCGCGTGCGATAAATTGTTGATTTCAAAAGGAATACCGCTTGTTTTTTGCAATATCAACAAACGATTGCTTATGCTTTTGGAAGCAGGAACACGTACCGTCAACGCTATGTTTTTCTTTTTAATTTGTGTGCATTTCATGTCTGCAAAAGTACACAAAAACAAAACATTACCGCAAATCCTTTTTAAAAATTCCAACTGATGCCTGCGGATACAGGAAATATGGTTGTACCTCTGCCTGCACGAAACAACGAAACCAATCCGTAACGAGCATACACTCCGAAACGTCCGTATCCAAAGCCCGCCACGATGTCTAACGTAACCGGATTCATGTTCATTTTTTTGTTTTTTTCTTTGGTTTTCTGTCCGTTATCGATGTATTTGGCTTTTGAGCAAGAAAAGAAACGCAACCCGCCTTCCAAACCGCCCTGTATATAAAAATGTTGTCCGCCCATTTTTTTCTGCCATTCTATCATCGCAGGAACGGTGATGTACCAAGCTGTTAATTTACTTGTTTTGCAAAAAACATTATTGGGAGGCGCAACTTGACATACATAATTGTCCACAATCCGAAAAACGGTGTTGTTGTCTGCATTATAACGATGAAAACGCAACCCTATTCCGGTAAAAAACATAAAGTTACGTCTTTTACTCATTGAAGCGACAAAATTACCACCGTGAAACCCGAATTCATGCGAAGAATACTCCAAAGCGGCATTTTCTTCGTTTGCAATGTGCAAATCGCGGGTGGCAAGAGATGAAAAGCCCAATTGTATTCCTGTCCAATGAGGGTACAATTTTTTATGAGTCTTTTTCTTTTGCAATTTGCCAAACGTAAAATTAAAATTCATTTCCGAAGAATTTTCTTCTCCGTAACTGCCCTCAAACAGAACTGTTTCTGCAGAATCTGCTTGGTCATTAACTACTTGCACTTTCAGTTCTCCGTTTTGTTCTTTCACCAGAATTTTATTTTCTTTGTAATAAAATGTAGTGTCGGTTTGGGCGTGTGTGTACGTAACACAAAAAATCCATGCTGCTGCAAAAAATAATTTTTTCATTCCTATCTATTTTTAAGTTATTTTAATAATTCTATTAACTGTTCGGGAGAGAGTTTCCCCTCTATATAAATGAGTGTTGTTTTATTGTTTTTTCCGATTTTAAAAATCAAATACCTGTTCATGCCTGTCTCTTCCGTTTTCAGGCGATAATATCCCGACGTCAACAATCCGTCTCGAACAGATTCTTTCATTCGTTTGGCATCTGCTTTATCTTTTTCGATTGCCTTGCGAATTTCGCTCAAAGCGGCAGTTCCGTTGTCGAAAATAATGCTTTTGAAATGCTTAATTTGATAATCTTTCATCAGTTCTTCGGAAATTTCAAGCAAAGTAACTCCTTTGGAAGAACCGTATTTCTCAAAAATAGCATTTACCGCAGGCTGACTTTGAGAAAATCCTTGCAGTATTCCCGCAAAAAATATCAGCACCGCTGTGGCAACAATCGTCTGAAAATTAATTATATTTTTCATTTTCCTGTTTTTTTATACTTATTATTACTCTTCCGCCACCACATCGTGAAAGTCGGAAAAGACGTCTTCAAAATCGATATATACATTTTCCAAAGCTGCATCAAAAGCGTTCTGTACGGTTTTTTTGTCGGTATATTTCACACCGTCTATAATTACAAAACTATGTTGAGAATGAGAATGATACGTTATGAAAAACAACAGAACGCAAGCTGCAATCCCCGCAACGGCTGTTGTGGAAAGACGTATATATTTTTGTGTTTTTAATTTTTTCCGGTTAAAAATTTCCCAAGGAAATTTATCCTGCTTTTTGTCCGAACCGGAAATAACATTCTTGTTTTCAAGCATCAACAAATCTATTTCCTGCCATTTCGGGTGAACCGCCAAATGTGTCCACGCCTCGAAAAGCGAACGATATTTTGCCAAATCTTCATCTATTTCTTTCCGAAGAAAATATTCCCGCAAAATTTCTTCCTCTTCAAACGATGTATCTCCGTCGAAATAGCGGTTGATCAAATGCTGTATTGTCTCTTTGTTGTAGTATGTTTCCATTGATAATTAATTATTTAATGTTTAAAAATAAATCCCTTACTTTCTTTCTTGCTCTGCTGAGGTTCATTCGCACCGCTTCCGATGAAATCCGAGTTATTTTTACTATTTCTTCTATTTCGTAACCATCTATATCTTTTAGTTGTACAATCAATTGTTGCAAAGGCGGCAATTGATTGATTATCTGCAATAAATGCTGAACATTTTCTTGCGATTCAAGCCGTTGATGAGGATTCTGTTCGTTGTTTTGTATCTGACAGTCCGACAGTTTTTCGCAAACTAACGTCTTTTTCCGATAACGGTCAATACAAATATTTTTCAGTGTCCGCATAGCGACATAATCCACATTATCATACGTTTCCAAATGTTCACGAGCCGTCCACAGTCGAAGAAATACCTCTTGAATTGTATCTTCGGCATCTTCGTTGCTGTCGAGTTGGCGTTTCGCCACCTGCAACAAGCG
>JAIRTU010000152.1 GCA_031254735.1 Bacteroidales bacterium
GCGAAATCTTTATCTGCTTGCAGTTGTTGTTTCAGGGCGTCGACAGAATCGAATTTTTTGTTTTCGCGGATAAAATAAATCGGAACAACTTTCAGATGAAGACCGTAAAAATCGCCCGAAATATCCAACAAATGAATCTCTATCGTTTTGGCGTCTCCGTCGGCAAAAGTGGGACGATTGCCGATGCTCATAATTCCAAAATAATGTTTATCCTCAATAAAAACTTTCACAATCGATACGCCGTCCGTTGGAATTTCTCCCTGCAACACCGCAATATTCAAGGTTGGGAAACCTATGGTTCGTCCTATTTTCGAGCCGTGTATTACCGTGCCGGAAAAAGAAAAGTTTTCTTCTCTTTTCATCAAAATATTACAGGCAACAATCACCGCCATTGAGCCGAAAACAGGAACAGCCAATTTGTCGGTATCTAAAAAATTATTCAACATTCCATGAAAATAATAACTCGTCAACGCCAACACGCACATCAACGAAAGCAACCGCAAATCCTGTCTTTTGGCTTTTCGATAGGTATTTATTCCTGTGGCAATAACGGTGAACACCATTATCAAAACCGACAGCATACCCACAACTCCCGACTCGGATAAAGGTCCAAAATATTCGCTGTGAGCATTGCCTCCTGTTCCGGCGTTGGTGGTGATGGTGGTTCGGTATGCAGGATTTTGATACGAGGCATAATTAAACTGATACGTCCCCGGTCCCCAGCCCAAAACAGGACGCTCTTTTGTCATCTTCATCACCGCCGACCAGCGATTTAAACGTTCTATGTTGGAATCGTCGGACGTGATGTTGGTGATGGAACGAATATGCTCCGAGAAATTTCCCGCCGAAGAATCCTGCGTGTTTTTGCTGAGACGGTACATGATCTCGTTTTGGAAAGCAAATCCCAACAAAAAGACAGTCCCCAACACAAAAATCGCCGTCTTTATTTTAATCTTTAAAAATAAAATACCGCACAGCCCCAACGCTACAACTACGCTCAACCACGCCGCCCGCGAAAAAGACAAATACAATCCGATAAAAACAGGAAACAACAATGCCAACGAGAGCAATCGTTGCCATTTGGGTAATGTTTTCATGCACGAAATTACGGCTAAAACAGGCATGAAAAACGCTAAGATGCACCCATAAGCCGTGTGGTCGTTGTAGTACGGACTCATCACCCAATAGGCGGCATGTTGAAAATCGGCCATGCCCAGATGTTTGTAGGTGGTGATACACACAACCATCGCCAACCCGACAGCGTAACACAAAAAGAACGTTACGGCAGAACGTATGTTCTTTTTCAGAAATTGAGCAAACAGAAAATACGCCGGAACAATAAACCATATTTTAGCCGCAAAAAATTTAAACGACACATCGGGCAGCGTGCTTGTTATCGAAGTCAGGAAAATCCAAAACAGATAAAAGAGAATAACAAGGCTCACCCTGTGTTTGGTGATAATCAAGGGGTAAGCATTGTCTAAAATAATCCGCAGCAAAAACAAAATCGTCATTGCCGCCAACATCAATTCGCCCGGAATGGAAAAGCCGAAACGTATCGCCGGCATTATCTCTCGCAACTCCACCGAAAACGGAATAAGAAAGGCAGTAAGATAAAAAAACCATTCCAAACGGAAAACAAGCACATAAACACCTATTATCCCGAATACAAGATAGGGAAACCACAATATTTCTTTGTAAATGAAAAAAGAACAAGCCAACATAAAGGCAAAACATGCCAAAAGAACAAATTGCAAATATTTGTTCGCTGCAAAACAGGTCTTTATTTTGACAAAAATATTGTTCATCAACCCGACGGTTTATTTTTTTGTGTCTGCCAAATCTTTCCTGATCATGGCGTATGCCTGCTTGATGGATTCTTGACAAATGATCAAAAGCATCGCTAACGCCAACGTGCAAATGGTGGTCATGATCACAATGGTCAAACGTTTGGGATATGCTTTTTTGTCGGAGGCAACCGCCGATTCCACAATAAACTTTTGCGGCAAGGCATAATCGGCGTCGGCTCGCATGCCTTGAAGTTTTTGTTGCAAATACATTTGACTCTCTTTCAAAAACAGCATTCGGTCTCTAACCGAAATATAAATGGGCGCCCACTGTTCCAAAATCTGCAATTCGTCTTTCATACGTTTGACGGCAGCACTGTTTCCCGAAGCTATTTCTTTGGCGTATTGTTGCATCAATCGCTCGGACTGACTTTCGTAGTCGTATATGCCGTGGCTCATAATAAAAGACAGCGAATCAACCAGCAGAGCAATGGTTTCTTCGGTTTTGTCCATTTCGTTTTGGATAATGGCAAAGCCTTCTTCTGTTCGTTGTTTGATAATTTTACGTTTAAGCACATCGTAATAATCGGCAATTTCGTTTGCCATATCTGCGGCAAACTGCGGGTCTTCGTCAATAACGGTTATTTGCACGCCCATAAAATCGGTGCGGGAAAATTGGCAACTGTTCTTTACGGCATCGTACAGCTTGGTTTTCCAATATTTTGAAGTGGTATCTATCGCGTAATGAACCGCCAAATTGAATGTTTCTACCACATGTTTTTTCATCTCTCTGGAATTGAGAATTTGCAACATCTGATCCACTTTCATATCGTCGCCGAATTGTGTGGCGTCAAGTCGTTCGTTGTTGTTGGAGAGCATCACCATTTGCGACAGGGCGTTGCTTGAAGTGGGCATCAATATCACCGACGATTTAAAACGCGGAGTGATCAACATCGAAACGCCCGCCGACAACACCGCCGCAACAATGCCTGTAATCAACAGCACTTTCCACCAACGGACAATCAATACAACAATATTCAAGGGGTGAGCTTTTTTGTTTTCTGTGTTTTCCATAATAAGATTTTTATTGTTTTAATTTATGATATTAATGTAACGTAATTCCTCTTTTTAAAGTGCGTGCCGCTATTCGATAAATTCTTCTTCTTCGGGAAAAGAAAGTTGATGCAGATACGGCAGCAAAATAAGCAGGTTTTTCCCCCAATGATGCGGAAAATTTTCTTTCAACAGAGACGCCGCCGCTTTTTTTGCCGTAGTGGAGTTTTTTTGATACTGCAACACAAAATTTTTCATGTCTTGATAAATATCCGCCAACAGTTCGCACGCCGATTTTGTTTCCATTTCGTTCAACTGCCGATTGTAAAACTCAAAGAACTCCATTTCTTGCCATTTTTCTTTCAAAGACAAATATATCTGTT
The DNA here is from genome assembly GCA_031254735.1 of Bacteroidales bacterium. Next base: position 3,224 of record JAIRTU010000152.1, read on the forward strand.
CGTATTCTTCTTCGGTGAGAAACTGTTCTGCCGCAGAATTATCTTCCGACAACATTTCAAGATTTGTCGATCCGCTCATGTACAACAGAGAGCATATTTTCAACAAATAACCGATCATCACATCTTTTTCAAAACTTTGCACAGTCTCGATACTGACACAAAATTGAAGGGCTGTCAAAAACAGTCCCTGAATACTTTTTTCTTCAACAATGGCGGGGTCGGAAATTTTCATCTGTAACAGGTTGATGTTAGTAAGTTATTATTATTTTTAATGATAAACAAATTCGCCGTATTCACTTTTGATGCTTACCTGTTTGTGTTCGGATTTTTCGCAGTACCCGATAATTTTTGCCTCCACGTCGAAATGTTGCGAAACGGCAATTATATCTTCTGCCACCGCAGGGTCGACATACAGTTCCATACGGTGTCCCATGTTGAAAACCTTATACATCTCTTGCCAATCGGTGGACGATTGCTGTTGAATAAGTCTGAACAATGGCGGAACGGCAAACATATTATCTTTGACAATATGCAGATTGTTTACAAAATGCAAAATTTTGGTCTGTCCGCCTCCGCTGCAATGCACCATTCCATAAACATGCGGACGATACTGCTCCAAAACATGTTTCACAATCGGAGAATAGGTGCGCGTTGGCGACAAAACCAACTTCCCGATGTCTGTACCCTGTATTTCGCTTGGGTCGGTAAGATTGCACGTGCCGGTATAAACCACTTCCGAAGGAATGGAAGCATCAAAGCTTTCGGGATATTGGGCCGCTAATGCCTTGTTGAACACATCATGACGGGCAGAAGTAAGTCCGTTGCTGCCCATTCCGCCGTTGTAGGCGTCTTCGTAAACAGCCTGTCCGTAAGAACACAACCCGACAATCACATTTCCGGCTTTTATGTTGGCGTTGTCTATCACATCTTTTCGGGGCATGCGGCACGTTACCGTAGAATCTACAATAATGGTACGCACCAAATCGCCCACGTCTGCCGTTTCGCCGCCTGTGGAATAAATGCGAATGCCCAAACGTCGCATTTTCTCCAAAAATTCTTCTGTCCCTTCAATAATGGCAGTGATCACTTCGCCCGGAATACGGTTTTTGTTTCGCCCGATGGTTGAAGACAGCAGGATATTGTCAACCGCTCCCACACACAGCAAATCGTCGGTGTTCATAACAATTGCATCTTGGGCAATGCCTTTCCATACCGACAAATCTCCTGTTTCTTTCCAATACATATAAGCCAACGACGATTTCGTGCCGGCGCCGTCGGCGTGCATGATGCAACAATACGCCTCGTCATTGCCCAAATAATCGGGAATTATCTTGCAAAAAGCTCTCGGAAAGATGCCCTTGTCTATCTTTTTAATGGCGTTGTGAACGTCTTCTTTCGACGCTGAAACACCACGAAGATTATATTTTTGTTCACTCATAGATACAAACAGTATTTCTCGTTAATGATGATCGACTAAAAGATTGCAAATGTATACTTTTTTGTTCGATTACAAATGACGTCTTTTCGGATAACGTTATTTTTCATCGTTCCGAAGAGTGTCTTTTTGCCGTTCGGGTTACTTTTGTTTATTTTTCGGAGAAATAAAAACAGAAGCGTCTATTTTCTTGTCGAATTGCTTATTGGTCAATTCGTAGATCGTATAACTGCCGTTCGGTTCTTCCGTGCGAAGCACAGAGAGCGACAAATTGCTTTTGTCGAAACTTAAAACAACGCTGCGGATATTCGACTTGTTGGTTTTGGCGTCGATCTCAACCGTGATAACATGGTATTGCGAAGTCTCTTTGGCGGTGATTTTGCTTGATCCTATTTGGTTTATATCTCCTTGCAGACATGCCGAAAGTATGGTTTTCATGCCTCGCATTTTTGCGTTCGACTTGGAAGAGGCTTCCTGCCGTTTCCCCGCATTGATCATCACAAACTGATCGCCGTTGATCAACATCAAATCGCCGGAGGGATCATCGTAATGCATTGCCAGCTTGTCCGGTTTTTCGTAGTAAAGCATTCCTGTGGAAACAATGTCTTTGCCCAACACAGACACATGTCGCGTCTGCTTAAACTTACCCGAAATGCTTGTGTATTTGGCATTCGCCGCCTTTATTTTTTCCACGACAGTATCCCCGCCGGCGCGGGAAATGCTTTTCTCTGCCACCAACGAGCAAAGAGTAAATACCCCTAAAAGAAAATAATTTTTAACCATGATTTCTGCTATTAATAATTATGTATGTACGCAGAATAATAAGAATTATTGTACCCCACCCTCGAAGCAATAACCGGTGTTGTCGGAACGGTGATTGTTTCAATGCGGAAAAGCGGAAAGACAACCCAAAAGATATGACACTCTCAAAAAAGCAAAACAATAACTTAAAGATGTTTTATAACCGGTGGAAATAATTTTTTTTGTTTTTATTGTTTTATTCGTTTTTTCTTTTTACCTTTTTACCGTTTCCGTAACGGCAGAAGACGACACAACAAACCGGGAATACAGTCTGACCGTAACCCGCAGCAATGTCGGCACAACGGATATGATGACCCGAGACAACATTCGTATCGTCCCCAATCCTGCACAAACGCAATTTTCGGTAATAAATGCAGGAAATGCAACAATAACAATGTATAATCTGCTGGGGCAAAAAGTAAAACAGCTTTCCGGCAAAGAAGATAATGTCATTATTCACACGCAAGACCTTCCCGCAGGAATGTATGTCTTGAAAATAGAACGAGAAAACACCCTTCTGACCAAAAAAGTACAGGTGCTG
>JAIRTU010000211.1 GCA_031254735.1 Bacteroidales bacterium
CTGTTTGACAAAATGTTCTGGGAAAATTTTTAAGGTGACGCATTGTCGAAGTCAGGAAAGAGGGATAAGAGAGAAACCCCTCGCCTGTATTCAATGACAAGCGAGGGGTTTTCTTGCTACTTTTCTCTTATTACTACTAATGCAGTAAATTGCTAACAAACAACAAATTATGCACAAACATCCATATACTCGCTCATTCCTATTACTACTATTCCTTTCTATTACTACTATTTGCATTGTCAGAGAGTTTCCAAATGGGGTATCTAACTGACTTTGAGATGTTTTCAATTTTTTTATCGGTATATGCCAATTTTGATATGATATTGGCTATCCTTTTTTGTTTCTTTTCGTCAGTTTCGTTTTCGCTCAACAATGGAATAATCAGGTTATTTATATCTTCCCTTGTTGCAGCGCCATTGATTTTTATATAATTCAAAATCAATCTTTTGTAGTCGTTAAACGAAGCATTTGTAATAACTTCCGGCGTAATAAACAAACTTGAATCTTCGCCTAAAACCAATTTCAAATCCCGCAAATGTTGTATTTCCGTTTCGCTAATGGATTGTTTTTTCTGCACTTTATCCAATAAAATCACATCGTCCAAACTCAATTCGGGGTGTTTGAATAACAGCCGCGAATAATTTTCATTGATAAGTTCGCCGTGTATCGTTACTTCGGTATGATTTTCATCCGAAATATCATAAGTAGGCATCGGAAAAAACCGCTCTCTTTGCGTTGTAAAAATCCGCTTAATTCCGCTACCAACCGTATCTATCATATTCAAATTGACCATTGCTTCCACTAAAAACGGATTGCGGTAGTAAGGTTGTGGTCGGTCAAAGTGTATCACTTCTTCTATCGAATCGGGAATAAAACCGCCTGCATTTTTAAAAAGGAGGCGGTTATTGTATTCCAACACAATAATCCGGCAACTTTTACCATAATCTTGATGTGCCACACAGTTATGTAATGTCTCGCGCATTACCCATTCATCGTAATGCCAAACTTCCTGTGGAAACAATGTCGTATCATCAACCATATAGCGATACCGCGTATTCCTGATACAGGCAAGTGTTTTATCTACATTCAAAATAAATGGCGTGTGAAAATGCTCATAACCTTCGGGTGCATCTTTCAATACCCAAGTTATTTGGGCAATCGCAGGCGAAATGAAATGGGTTGATTCGTTTTTACCCAAAAGAAGTATCGCCGTGTTGGTTATCATTCCGTCAATAGTTACTTTTGCCTTGTTCAAAAAGGTAATATCGTCCCAAGTATCAACCTCTTTTTCTAATTTTGGATTTTTCTTTTTGAACTGTTCCCGCGCTTTCAAAATCGCCTCTTTGTCCAAATGCTCAATAGTAGCTTCGGGTATGATATTTTTCGACCAGTCCTTGCCAATCACCTGATTTCTAATTCTGTCAATCTTTTCAATATTCAGTGCGACAAGACTTTCGTTTAAGCGACCGTAATAAAATCCCTCGAAAGCCACCGGAATACCCAGCGGTGCAGTGGGTATCTGGAACATTACCACCCTGCCTTGCGGCGTTTTCAATTCGTGAATTTCTATGAATGAGATGTTTTGCGTGGTTTTGTCGCCGATTTCCTTTTTCAGGCTGTCCAAATCTTTGCGATCGGGGCGGTATTGGCTACCCACAATTTGGTGCTTTTTGTTTTCAACGCCGAAAATAAGCCATGCGCAAGACCTGCTTTTCAGGTTGGCTTCGTTGCTCAACGCAGAAAAGTATTTGCCGATTTTGTCGAAATCGTAGCCGTTTTTAGCCTCTTTGAACTCGACAATTTCCGTTTCTGCCGGAAGCGAAACGGCATCGGACAGTATTTTGTTTAATTCCTGTTCTGACATTTTTTTAGGGATTTTCGCGGACGCAAAATTACTCAAATAATCTCGTGTATGCAAGCGGATTAAATTTTTATTTGCCTGCCGCTCATTTCCAAAACCATTTGGGCATACTCGCTTGCTTCGGGATACTTTACCAACACGACACTTCCGGCAAAAGACGTTTGTGGGCAGTACTCCGAATTGTGGGTTATTGAACGAGCCTACCGAATAACAAAAGGAACTCTCGAAATGCGACCGGTGTTCCATTTCACGCCCAAACGAATAGAGGCGCATGCCTGTATTTGCTTTGTAGCCTATAAAGTATACAAAGAATTGGAACGGGTTCTTAAACTTAAAAACACCAACCTGAGTACAGACAAGGTTTTAAATATTGCTAAAACTATAACTACCCTGAAAATCAAACTGCCAATCAGTGGCGAAACTATGACAAAGACGATGATCCTGACCAATAAGCATCGATCGATCGAAACTCTGTTTGACAAAATGTTCTGGGGAAATTTTTAAGGTGACGCATTGTCGAAGTCAGGAATATGCCGGCTTTATAAAATAAAAATTGTATATACTTTCGAAAACGAAATGCACCATTTCAGGATACAAATACCGGACGTTCCGGTCGTACGGCACGACGGATTTACATCCTGATCCGTTTTTTTCGGACAGATTATAGATAAAAGTCGGAATAATATATTTACTTTTGCCGAAGCAAAACGAAAATAATATGGCCTATTCTCAACATGATTTTGAAAAAATATACAAACTGTATTATCCGAAATTGTTTGGTTTTGCCCGGAACTATATACCGACAGACGAAGATACGGAAAATATAGTACAGGACGTATTTTTGATACTTTGGGAAAAAAGAAACGAACTTGAGATATCCTATACCTTTACTTCCTGGTTATTCACTTTGATGAAAAACAAATGCCTGAATTTTTTGCGGCATAAAGTGATAGAAGAAAAATACAAGAATCAGATGCAGGAAGAATTGAGCTTTAAATTGTATGCATTGGAATCACAGGATTATTCCTATCAGTCGGAAAAAGATCTGGAAGAAAGAATCCGGCAAGCGCTTGATGCATTACCCGAACGATGCCGGGAAATTTTTATAAAAAGCCGGATGAAAGGCATGAAATATAAAGAAATATCGGAAGAATTAGGTATTTCGGTGAATACGGTAGAAAACCAAATGGTAACGGCTTTGAAAAAACTACGCATAGAACTAAAGGATTTTTTACCCTTATTCCTGTTTTTAGTTAAATAATATTTATTTTCAGTAGGCGTATAGTGGTATACTTTTAGTTAAGGGTCTAACGATATAAACGGAAGAATAGATATGTTAGACCTGTTATTAAAATATTTTGCAGGAGAGATCTCGCCGGAAGGTAAAAAAGAGCTTTTCCAACAGTTGCGTGAGCAGCCGGAATGGAGAAAAGAAGCGGCTGATATGCAGAATCTGTCGGCTTTACTTTCTTTGGCGAAAAATGACGGCGAGGCTTCCGACAGACAATACCAATCGTTTGTTCGCTTGCGGAAAAAGCGGATGCTGGTTGTATATTTGCGGAAGGCGTCCGGTTATGCGGCGATTATGGCCTTGTCCGTTTTACTCACTTATTTCCTGACTACCTCCTCCGGTCATGACGACAAACCCGTACGCTATCAGGAGTACTCGACACCTGCCGGACAACGTGCAAAAGTATTATTAGCCGATGGATCGGAAGTCTGGCTGAATGCCAATTCAACCTTACGTTTTCCCGAACATTTCGATGCAAAACAACGGGCGGTAGAACTTCGCGGAGAGGCATTCTTTGAAGTGGAACAGGACAAAGAGCGCCCTTTCGTCGTCAAAACAAGCAAGATGAATATAGAAGTGACCGGAACGACATTCAATGTAAATGCGTATGATACGGAACAGTCTTTCACTGCATCGCTTATGGATGGCTCTATTTCGGTTGCCTGCAATTATGATCCGGAAGACGTCCATCGGCTATATCCGCAACAACAGATTATCGTATCGGATGATTCGTTTGAAATATCCCGGTTTGAAAACACCGATTTTCTATCATGGAAAGACGGCGTATTCATATTCGACGATATGTTGCTGACGGATATTATCAAAAAACTCGAACTTTATTATGATGTGTCGATTACTGTGAAAAACACAAAGCTCAAAGATTCCCGGTATACCGGAAAATTCAGGCAACGAGATGGGATTGAGGTGGTTTTGCGGAAATTGCAGATCGTTCATCCTTTTACGTATACGAAAGATGATGAACAAAATCTGATTGTTTTACAATGATGCCATTCCATTATGATTACTCTAAAATATAATATACTATAATGAAAAATAAATAATTATTTAGATAAAAAACGGATAGATACCGGAAAAACGATTAACAAACCCTAAAATGCAATTGCCTATGAAATAATCCGAATTAAAAAAAGATCGGCGGATGCGGGAAACATCCGCCAATCACGAATCTAACACTCTTAGTCAAAAACAGTATTAAATCTTAATTTTACAAAGGTATGAAAAATTATGCTTTGTCAGTCTATTTATTTTTACAAAAAACATCCAACAGAAGATTTTTTAATATCATGAGAATTTCTGTAATTTTATTATTTGTAAGTTTTTTTGCCTCCTACGCCTCCAATGTGCGTTCGCAGACGGCAAAAGTGAATATCGTAAAACCGACCCAGACGGTCGGTTCTTTCATCCGGCAGGTAGAAAAGGAAACAGGCTATTTGTTTGTTTACAACAAACAGGATGTAGACGTTCGCCGGTCGGTATCTCTGGAAAAAGGCCGAATTCCGGTTTCCGATTGTCTGGAAAAAATTTTCGACGGTTCCGGCCTGTCATATGTTTTTGAAGATGATTACATCGTCCTGACCAAATACGGAAAGGAACCGGTTTCAGTAAATCAGCAATCCG
>JAIRTU010000236.1 GCA_031254735.1 Bacteroidales bacterium
GCGGAGAAGGGGGGATTCGAACCCCCGGTACCCTTTCGAGTACGACAGTTTAGCAAACTGCTGGTTTAAGCCACTCACCCACCTCTCCGGTTATAGCTTAGCATTTTTTGAAATGCAAAAGTAGCATTTTTTTCAATGCGAAACCTTTCTTGCTTAAAAAAAACAAGAATAGACCCAACGAAAAGCTATAACAAACTGTTTCTTAGAACTTTGTTTTCAGCTTCTTCGAATCGCTCACTCCCAATTTGAAGCCTACTCCGTGAATATTCAACAAATTAACGCTGGGATCTTTCTTTAAGAACTTGCGCAATTTTGTAATGTATACATCCATGCTGCGGGCGTTGTAGTAATCGTTTTTGTCCCATACTCGATTTAAAATATAGGTTCTGTTTACTATTTTTCCCATTTTTTCGCATAACACATACAACAAAGCCGATTCTTTCGAGGTAAGTTTTATCACCTCATCTTTGTACACCAACTGCTGAACATTGTTGTCGAAAACATATTCTCCTATCTCGAAAACCTGTTTTTCTTCATCTACTTCATAACTTGTTCTTCTAAGAATTGCCTTGATACGCATCAACAGTTCTTCCATACTGAAAGGTTTGGTAATGTAATCATCTGCATGCAACTTAAATCCTTTAAGAACATCTTCCTGCATCGATCGTGCCGACATAAAGAAGATAGGGATTTCAGCGTCTACTTTGCGAATGTTTTCTACCAGCGAATAACCGTCCAGTGAGGGAATCATAATGTCGACTAAACATAAATCGTAGCCTCCTCTTAAAAATTCATTGTATGCATCATCTCCTTTTTCACAAAGAGTGGTGGCAAAACCTTTTAATGTAAGATACGAGCTCAACACCATTCCTAAATTGGTATCATCTTCTGCTATAAGTATTCTTTTCATGATATTTTTGTTATTTAATTTAATTTATTTTTTATTAGTTATTTAGTTTATTTATTTTACTGTCGGTAAGCATATTGTAAATGTACTTCCTTTATTAATTTCACTTTCTACTTCGATTTTTCCTTTATGCGATTTTACGATAGCCTGAGCATTATACAGCCCCAAACCATACCCTTTCACATCATGAACGTCTCCTGTACTTGAACGGTACAATTTATTAAATATTTTCTTTTGCTCTTTTTTCGTTATTCCGAGTCCGTTATCTTTTATGGAGATAAGAATGTATTTTCCCCGATTGGCGGTTTTTATTTCAAGATGCGGAGGTTCGTTCAAGGTATATTTTATGGCATTGTCCAAAATATTTTTAATGACCAAAATTATTTGCGGTTCGTCAATGTAGACAATGGCTTTTTTGGCAGAATATTCCACGGTAATGCTTCCTTTTTTCTGATGCAAAAGAGTAAGTATTTCTTTAACGGCAGGTTCTATGCAATACTGCACGTCCAATTCGCTCTTTTTTTGTCGTTGCAGGAAAGACTTTCTGGAGATGGACGCCGTTTGCAAAATGGTTTCCACCATTCTTTCCAAACGTTCGTTTTCTTCACGTATGACGTCTATACATTTTTCACGCATTTCCACATCTTCCGATATGTCTTTATCCAACAGACTTTCCGACGCCAAAGAAATGGTAGAGATGGGCGTTTTAAATTCATGCGTAATATTATTGATAAAATCATCTCGCAAGGCAACTACTTCGCTAATCCGTTTTTCGGAAAGAAGCAGCGAAAAAAACAAACACCAAATAAGAATTACCATGCCCCACGTAACCACAACAACAAAATTGTCGTACAGGGTAAGATAGTCTTTCTTTTCCAAAAAACGAATAACAAAAAAGGAAAACAATCCTGCGTTTTCATTATATATTTCAAAATTGTATACATGCCCCTCTGTGATTGTTTTTATGGTGTCGATCGCTCCGCACAAGACAAAATTTTTAAAAGAAGGAACATAAATACAGTATTCAAAATCACTCCGAATGCTGTTAGCCGATAAATGCCGTTTCAGTATCCTCCGAATGCTGTCTGATTCTTCCTGTTGATAGGTCGGAACATTTTCCAGATGAGACTTCAACGAGTCGTAAAAAGTGTTTAAATGAACATCGTTCAATATTTCTTTTACCAAATCTTGCCCGGCAACAAAAGCGGGAATGTAATCATCACAATAAAAAGGTTCTATTCCTTCGGGGTCTATCGGAATTTCGGGATATTCATACGCAACAATTTGTCGGAGAATCTTCCATTTTCCTCTTTCGCCGATTGGGTGAAATCGCAAATGGCGGTCTTGAATAGGACGAAGACTCCCCCAATACTTGTATTTCAGGGAATCGGTAATATGCTGATTCAATTCGTATGTGTTGATCTCTGCCAATGCGTCTATTATTGTGTTGTTAACTCTCTTTAAATATTGTTCTTCTTTAACATTCTTATAATTCTCCACATGATTAATCGCGATGGAGACAAGTATAATTATCACCATGCAGATAAGTAAAATAACAAAATGTCTTATCTTTTTATCCATGTTAATGAGTTTTAATCGACTTGCAAAAATACAAAAAAAATACACAAGAAATACAAACAAATACAAAAAAATGTTTTTATCGGTGTATTTGAAAAAAATACGACAGAAAAAAAAGACTTGCTTTTGCATGTAATCAATTGAATGTTAATCTATTGGCTATTTCAGTCATCGTAAAAAAACAGGCAAAATTTTTTCTAAAATAGATCGCAATAAAGAAAGATTTTTGCTCGGAACGCAGGGTAATAGATGATCGGCTTAAAAATATTACGACAGAAAAAGGAAAAAGTTATTGCTTTTTGGTGTATTTTTGCATGTAAAATAAAATAAACATTTGAAAATAGAAATGAATAATTTTTACAGGAAGCATAAATTGTTGGCGACATTAATTATCATGTTGAGTATCAGTCTGTTGGTTGTATTTCTTATTGGAATATCGTTGAAAGCCGTTACCAAACACGGACAGGAATATCTGTTGCCCGATTTTACAGGCATGGACAGTGAACAGTTGCACCGCTTTGTACGGGACAGCAATCTGTATGAGTTTGAAATTGTGATTGTTGATTCTGTTTTTGTTCCCGACAAAAAAGGAGGAACAGTCTTGACACAAGACCCTGTGGCGGGCAGCAAAGTAAAAAAAGGACGAAAAGTGTATCTGTCGGTGGTGGCGATGAGCATGCCCAAGATAGAAATGCCCAACTTGGTTGATTTATCGTTGCGGCAAGCCGAAAACATGCTGCAAACCAACGATTTACAATTGGGACAGGTGATTTACAAAGCCAGCAAATATCCCAATGCCGTGTTGGAACAACGCTACAAGGGACGAATAATCGAACCCGGAGTGATGATCCCTTATCAATCGAAAATTACGTTGATTGTCGGGAAAGAACCTCTTTTTGGCGAAGAAACGGAAGAAACGGAAGAAACCGAAATATTGGAATAAAAAAACAGAGAAGTGAGCAAAAACAAATTAGAAAAATTTGCGGAAAACTTGACGTTCCCTAATTTTTTTCAGCCGACATACAGCGAGGTGGAAGAAAAAGGCTTTGCCCTGAGAGGCAAATGGGCTGACGATTTTTTCAAAAACAGCAATCCCATCATTTTGGAATTGGGTTGCGGAAGAGGAGAATATACCATAGGATTAGCCGAGCGGTTTGCAAACAAAAATTTTATCGGCATCGACCGAAAAGGATCGCGTATGTGGAAAGGTTGCAAAACATCTGTCGAAAACAATATGAAAAATGTTGCTTTCTTGCGCATGCAGATCAACAATATCACTCATTATTTCGGAGAAAATGAAATAAGCGAAATTTGGATCACCTTTCCCGACCCTCAACCCAAACGCTCGAAAGAAAACAAACGGCTTACTTCTCCTCTGTTTCTTGATTTTTATCGTCGGATAATAACACCCGACGGAATTATTCATCTGAAAACCGATGACGAGAATTTGTATATATATACATTATATATAATAGAGAACTCGCATCGAACGCTGATAGAAAAACAGGACAACATATATGCCTGTCAATATTTGGACGAAACCTTGAAAATAGAAACCTATTACGAAAACAGGTGGAAAGAAGAAGGGAAGTCGATCAAATATATTAAGTTTAAGTTAATATAAAAAAATAAAACAAGGGCGGTATGAAATTTGTTTCGCCCTATCAATATTGATTATTAATTGTAAAAAAATATAAATATGGCAAGAGAGATAAAATTTAGTTTGCTATACCGCGATATGTGGCAGTCGTCGGGGAAATATGTACCACGCGTTGATCAGCTTGTGCAGGTAGCGCCTGCAATCATAGACATGAAATGTTTTGCCCGTGTGGAAACCAACGGAGGTGCTTTCGAGCAGGTTAATTTGCTGTATGGCGAAAATCCGAACAAAGCAGTCAGAGAATGGGTACAGCCTTTCAACAAAGCCGGCATACAAACGCACATGCTGGAACGTTCGTTGAATGCTTTGCGAATGTATCCTGTCCCTGCCGACGTTCGTCGAATGATGCCCAAAGTGAAAAAAGCACAGGGCGTGGATATTATGCGTTCGTTCTGCGGCTTGAACGATCACCGCAACCTCGAAATTTCAATTACTTCTGCCAAAGCGGCAGGAATGATTGCTCAGGGTGCTTTGAGCATTACGCATTCGGCTATTCACACGGTAGAGTATTACATGGGCGTTGTGGATAAATTGGTGGAATACGGTGCAGACGAAATTTGCTTGAAAGACATGGCAGGAGTAGGACGTCCGCAGACAATCGGATTGTTGGTAAAAGCAATAAAAACAAAGTATCCGCATATCGTTGTGCAATATCACGGACATTCGGGACCGGGATTTTCGGTAGCATCTACCTTAGAGGCAGCTCGTGCCGGTGCAGAATATATCGATGTGGCAATGGAGCCGCTTTCTTGGGGCATGGTTCACCCCGATGTGATCACCATTCAGGCGATGCTCAAAGATGCGGGATTTTTAGTTCCCGATATAAATATGAATGCCTACATGGAAGCTCGTCATTTAACACAAACATTTATAGATGATTTTCTGGGCGATTTTATCGATCCGCACAACAAAGTGATGACGTCGCTGTTGGTGGGTTGCGGCTTGCCAGGCGGCATGATGGGGTCGATGATGGCAGATTTGAAAGGCATGCACGGCGCTATCAACAACGCTTTGAAACAGAACAACAAATCGGAAGTTACGTTGGAAGACCTTTTGGTGCAATTGTTTCAAGAAGTAGAATATGTGTGGCCAAAATTGGGCTATCCTCCATTGGTAACGCCTTACAGTCAATATGTTAAGAATATTGCTCTGATGAATATTTTCTCGATGGCAAAAGGCGATCCTCGTTTTTCGATGATAGATAAAGACAGTTGGAACATGATTTTGGGGAAAATGGGAAAACTCCCCGGCGAATTGGCGCCCGAAATTGTCGAATTGGCAAAGAAAAACAATATGGACTTTTATACCGGCGTTCCGCAAGATGCGTATCCCGACCAATTGGACGAATACCGCAAAGAAATGCAGGAAAACAATTGGGAGTTGGGACAGGACGAAGAAGAACTTTTCGAGTTGGCAATGCACGACAGACAATATCGTGATTATAAATCGAATATTGCCAAGAAACGTTTTGAAGAAGAATTGACGAAAATTCGTGCCGAAAAACTCAATGCTAATTCTCCGAAAGTTATTTCCAAAGAAGAACAGGAAACCAAAGCGTTGGCGTACATCAGCGAAAAATACCCCAATGCCAAACCTGTGGTATCTCCTTCGAGCGGAACATTGTTGTGGGAAGTCGATTTTGTTGATCAATCGGTTTCTCCCTGTCCGGGAAAATCGTATCGGGCAGGAGATATTTTTGCTTTCGTTCAGACGTATTACGGAAATGATGAGGTATCAGTGCCTGTAAACGGCACATTGATAGACACTTTTGTAAAGCAGGGATCGAAAGTCAAAAAAGGCGAAGTGTTGGGTTGGATAGAGTAAAACCGCATTTTGGAAAGCGGTATTTATGAAATGTAACTGTTTCAAATACAGTTGTATGACATCAAACAGAGACTTTTGAGTTTTTTGAAAAACATCTTGAAAGTTTTATAAACAAAAATACGATGAATGTTGAAATCACAAAAGAACAGCTTGCGTTGTCGAAAGAAGCTCGCTACCGGGAACTGCTGAAAATGGCAGAAGGAATCATTTTTGGAGAAGACGATCCAACGGCTAATTTGGCAAATATTACGGCAGTTATCAAAGAATTGTTTGATTTTCTGTGGGTTGGATTTTACCTTGTCAAAGGCAATGAGTTGGTGTTGGGACCTTTTCAGGGTCCGCCGGCATGTACGCGAATCCGATACGGAAAAGGCGTTTGCGGAACGGCATGGAAAGAACAAAAAACCATTATTGTAGATGATGTGGAACAATTTCCGGGGCATATTGCTTGCAGTTCGCGTTCTCGATCCGAAATGGTGATCCCCGTGTACGCTCGTGGTGAGGTATGTATGGTGTTGGACATCGACAGCGAAACGGTAAAGGCTTTTGATGAAATCGATCGGCACTATTTGGAAGAAATGTTGCTTTTGTTGAAATGCTAAACTCCTGTTTTTTATTTTGTTCTGTAAAAAATCTGCAAACAAACCATGACACAATCTTTGTTATATATTATCAGCAACCATTCATTGGATTTTTCGGACAAAGAAAAATGTATTGACGCAATCAAAAGTCAAAATATTGAATGGGCGTTGGAAGAGTATCTGTTTTTTGTTTCTCATCTTACAAACACCAAACCGCCAAAATCGCAGTCGGTGCAACTTACGCAGATAAATCATGACGAGATTTGGTTTCTTGTGAACGATATACATATAAAAATCGGGAAACATATCATACAGTGGAAGTTTCCGTTTATTTTTCGTTCGTTTTTCGATTATCTTCCGCTGCAAAAAGGAGTTGAAACGCTGCTTGCAACATGGTTTTCT
>JAIRTU010000249.1 GCA_031254735.1 Bacteroidales bacterium
CGCAATAAACTCATTTTGTTTTGTGTATGATTGAGGATTTTATGTTATCTTTGCAGACGGTAAATAAACAGTAAAACGATAATTATATTATTGATAATCAAATGAAAAAAATAATTGAATGCGTGCCTAATTTCAGTGAAGGACGCAATATGGATATTATCCGTCAAATTGCAGCAGAAGCAGAAAAGACAGAAGGAGTAAAATTGTTGGATATAGATCCGGGTGCTACAACCAACCGCACCGTTGTAACCTTTGTCGGTACGCCCGACGAAGTGTGTGAAGCGGCTTTTCGTTGCATAAAAAAAGCACAGGAGTTGATAGATATGCGTTATCACAAGGGCGACCACCCTCGTTTTGGTGCAACAGACGTCTGCCCGCTTGTGCCTGTTTCCAACATCACGATGGAAGAAACGGCAGAGTATGCACGCAAGTTGGCAAAACGTGTCGGCGAAGAGTTGACAATTCCTGTTTTTTGTTATGAAAATGCGGCTCAAACGCCTGCTCGTCGCAATTTGGCAAACTGCCGTCAGGGAGAATACGAAGGGTTGAAAGACCGTATCGGAACGCAAGAGTGGAAACCTGATTTCGGTTCAACCGTCTTCACCGAGTCGGTGGCGCGTTCGGGTGCGACGGCAATAGGGGCAAGAGATTTTTTAATTGCCGTCAATTACAATCTCAACACCACGTCTACTCGTCGTGCCAATGCCATTGCTTTTGACGTTCGCGAAAAAGGACGTCCCAAACGCGAGGGAAACCCTGTTACAGGAAGTGTGGTAAAAGACGAAAAAGGCAATCCGGTGATGATTCCCGGAACATTAAAAGGAACAAAAGCCATTGGTTGGTTTATAAAAGAATACGGCGTGGCGCAAGTCTCGATGAACATCACCAATATTTCGGAAACGCCTTTGCATATAGCGTTTGAAGAAGTTTCTCGTTGTGCCAACAATCGCGGAATCCGCGTAACAGGCTGCGAAATTGTAGGTTTGATTCCCAAAAGGGTGTTGATAGATGCGGGGAAATTTTATTTGGAAAAACAAAATCGTTCTTTGGGCGTGGCAGAAGATGAAATTATTAAGATTGCCGTTAAGTCGATGGGATTAGATGATTTAAAACCATTTCATGCCCATGAAAAAATAATAGAATATTTATTGGAAGCCGACCAAAAAGAAGAAAAGTTGGTCGAGATGACGTGTACCGCCTTTGCCAACGAAACCGCAAGCGAAAGTCCTGCACCGGGCGGAGGTTCTATTTCGGCGTATATCGGTGCTTTGGGGGCGTCGTTGGGGACTATGGTTGCCAATCTTTCTTCTCACAAAGCGGGTTGGGACGACCGTTGGGAAGAATTTTCCAACCACGCGGAACAGGGTCAGAGGCTCAAAGACGAGTTGTTGTTTTTGGTGGACGAAGATACACGTTCGTTCAATCGCATCATGGACGCTTTTTCGTTGCCCAAAGCAACGGACGAAGAAAAACAAAAACGTTCGGCTGCCATTCAGGAAGCCACCAAATATGCCATTGAAGTTCCGTACAAAACGATGGAGAAAGCTTTTGAGGTGTTTTCTTTGTGTAAGGCAATGGTGGAATGCGGCAATCCCAATTCGGTAACAGACGCAGGAGTGGGGGCATTATGTGCCGAAACAGCGGTATTGGGTGCTTATTTGAATGTGAAAATAAATGCAGGCTCGTTGAAAGACAAACATTTTACAGAAAACATCCTTTCTCGTGCCGAACAACTGTGTACAAAAGCCCGACAAGCAGGAAACGAAATTTGGGAAATGGTACAAAAAACCATACAATAGATTTTATGTTGCTGTTGTTGCTTTCTCTTTTACTTTTCTTCACCACAAGGTTTGCGAAGAAAAAATAATGGCGTAATCAGTGAATAACTGATAACGAATAGTGAATAATAATGCAATGGTCCAACCTGCGATTTTTAAATACCGGTTAATTGTCAATTGTTAATGCCGCTTGCCCGGCACGGCAAAGCGTCCTTGTGTACTTTGTGTCGCCTTTGTGTCCTTTGTGGTAAAAAGAAATCACGAATTACGGTGCAATTCCGGAAAAGCAAGTCTTAATTCGCCATGCTATTTGCCCCTAATCTGCCCCCAAAGAGGCTGTCTCAGAAGGGTCAGCCTCTTGTTTATTATTCATGCGGCGATTTTCGGCGAGAAAAAAGTTCCCGGTGCGGATATTTTCTTGAAATATTTTCAACTCATATTATCCAACATTGTAGAAATCAGGCTTTCAGCGCCATCGGCGATGTCTGCGACAGTGGCGTCCAGCATATAAGCCGGTGTGCTGAAAATCTTGTTGCGTTTATCGGAAATCACTTCTCCCGAAGAAGTATTGATATTGGTACTTCCAAATTTCACTATATCGCCGGCTGTATTTTCATCGTTTCCGATAGTAACGGTAATGTCTTCCAACACTTTAGCTAATAATACAGGAGAGATACATAACGCACCTATTGGTTTTTGAGCCGCATAAACCGTTTTTATAAGCTGTTCTATTTGAGGATCGACCGTTGCTTTTACGCCTTTGAAAGCATAGTTGAAAAAGTTTTTGGCAACGCCAAAACCGCCCGGAAAAATAACCGCATCAAAATTGTTGACATCAAAATCGTCAAGGCTTCTGATATTTCCGCGAGCAATTCGGGCGGCTTCTACCAGCATATTGCGGTTTTCTGCCATTTCTTCTCCCGTAATATGATTGACTACGTGATATTGGATTTTGTCGGGAGCAAATATTTCGTATGTAGAACCACTTCTTTCGATGGCAAGCATGGTCATTGTGGTTTCATGTATTTCAGAACCGTCTTTATGACCACATCCGCCTATTATTATTGCAAATTTCTTATCCATAAATATATATTTCATTTTTTTGAACAAAGATACACTTTTTTTTGCTTTTACGTTTTTTTTCTCGGAACATATATTTTATTCTCTTCAATAAACATCTGTCGGTATGTTTAAAGTCAAATATGGAGTAAACAAATTATTGCGGAAAAAGTTGTAACACCAAACATCATAAAAATTTCATTGATCAGAACCGAAATATCTGTATTGATCGAAGCCGAAATCACATGGTCTTTACAATGACTGATTTTGGCTAAATATTATTTTGAGGTGCTGAGAAAATTATGAAGTAAAAAAAGTTGTAACTTTGGAAGCAAAAAAAGATATGAGAACAGAAGATATTTTCAGAAGTGTATTATCGGTATTGATACCGGAAAGTTTGTCGGATTTTGTTTTAGTCGAAGTCAAAGAATATAAAGATCGTATAGAGTTCCGTATGGAAGAAAAAGAGACGAACCTGCCGGAAT
>JAIRTU010000278.1 GCA_031254735.1 Bacteroidales bacterium
GCACAAAATTATAACAAAAATCCGTGCAAAAAATAACTGCAAAAAAATTGAGCATTACTTTTGTCCACTTGAACGAAAACGGCTAAAAATAGCATTACTTTTGTCCATTAGACCTAAAAAATTGTTATAAAATCTGTAACTATACACAGATGTTTTAATTCAAAATGCTAAAATTCGTTATAGGTTTCATATCACACAAATTACATTAATCACAATTCAGACAGTTGAGATTGTTTCAAGATGTTTATCAATTCTTTCATTCCTTCCGATGCACCTTTTTTAATAAGCTGAACATTTTTTCTTTTTACGACAACATCATTGGGATCGATTAGATATATCGGAATGTTTGCCGGAGTATGATAAAGCAATCCCGCCGCAGGATAAACGTTGAGCGAAGTCCCGATAACAAGCAAAATATCAGCATTTTCGGTTATTTCAATTGCTTTGTCCATCATGGGGACGGCTTCGCCAAACCAAACAATATGAGGACGAAGTTGGTAGCCTTTTTCGCATAAATCGCCGAGTTTCACTTCGTATTTATCGGGAGAAAGCTCGTAAACAAGGTTTTCGTCCTGTTCAGAGCGGACTTTCGTTAACTCGCCGTGTAAATGCAAAACCGATGAACTTCCGGCTCGTTCGTGCAAATTGTCTACATTTTGCGTGATAACAAACACATTGAAATCTTTTTCCAATTCTGCCAAACCAATATGTCCGTAGTTGGGTTTTACTTCCAAAAGTTGTTTTCGTCGTTGATTGTAAAAATCGGTAACCAGCTTTTTGTTTCTTTGCCAAGCTTCGGGGGTGGCAACATCTTCCACATGGTACTGTTCCCACAATCCGCCGGAATCTCGAAACGTGCTGATTCCGCTTTCCGCACTGATGCCTGCACCTGTAAGAGCAACTATATTTTTCTTCATATCTTTCTCTTCTGTTGATTGTATAAATGATTTACGTATTTCTTCCCTGAATTATTTTATCTGCAAGAAAATAAATTACGAATGATTCAATCTTGTTTTTAGATGCCGAGAAAAAATATTCTTAACCGGTTTTGATTGTTGCACAAAAATAATGTATCTTTGCAGATTGATAATCCTTTTGGGATTGTTCAATCTTTAATAAAAGAGAAAAAAACAGCATATAACTTTATAAATGAACGGTTTACCTGACATAGAAAATCAGTTTGCGGAATTCAAAACATCTTTCAACGAAGAAGTTATTGAAACACTTGTTGCTTTTGCCAACGCCAAAGGCGGGAAAGTGTATGTTGGTGTAAACGACAGCAGGAAAATCGCAGGCGTAACGCTCGGAAAAGAAACAACACAGCAGTGGCTCAACGAAATCAAAAATAAAACAGAACCGTTTTTGCTCGCCGATGCGGAAATTGTTGAATATGAGGGTAAAAATATTGTGGTGCTGTCTATTGCCGAGTACCCCATAAAGCCCATTGCGGTAAAAGGCAGATGCTATAAAAGAGTGGGAAATTCCAACCATTTGTTGTCCATTTCGGAGGCGGTGAACCTGCATTTGCAAACGCTGAATACAAGTTGGGACGCCTACCCAACCCCAAATCATACGGAAAGCGATATTTCAATGGAAAAAATACTGTCGGCAATGGAAATTATCCGCAAAAATGATATTTCGCTCGGCGACAATCCGATGACTTTTTTGCAGAAATATAATTTAATTCGCGACGGAAAAATAACCAATGCCGCTTATCTACTCTTTAAAAAGGACGATTCTTACGAGACAGCCATTGAATTGGGGCGTTTTCAGACAGAAATTATTATAAAAGATATGACACGGACGAAAAGCGATATTATCACGCAGGTTGGTCAAGTGTTTGATTTTGTAAAAAAGCATATTAGCAAAGAATTGATTTTCAAAGGAGAACCAATGACCACAGAGCGTTGGCAGTATCCTTTGGAGGCATTGCGCGAAATAATTGTGAACATGATTATTCACCGCGATTACCGTTCGACTGCCGACTCTATTGTGAAGATTTTCAACGATAAAATTGAATTTTGGAATCCGGGATTGCTTCCCGAAAACATATCCATAGAAGATCTTTACAATAATACCTATCGCTCGAATCCTCGAAATAAAATTGTCGCCGATGTTTTCAAAGACATGAAGTGGATAGAAAAAGTTGGGACGGGATATAAAAGAATTTTGGACTATTTTAAGGCAGAAAACCTGAACCCGCCAAAGTTTGAAACGCAATCGGGAGGTGTTTTGGTTACGGTTTATTCTGCTTTTACGGTTGACGATGCCGTAACTCTTTCCGAAAATTCGGAAGCAAATCAGACTGCGGAAAGTTCGGAGAAAAAACGGAAAAAGTTCGGAGAAAACGGAAAAAGTTCGGAGAAAACCACAGGAACAACTACAAAAACTGCGGAAACAGCTAAGGAAAGTTCGGAGAAAAAACGAAAAAAGTTCGGAGAAAACGGAAAAAGTTCGGAGAAAACGGGAGCTATTGCAAAAAGTTCGGAGAAAAGTTCGGAGAAAATTTTAAAGGCTATTGAAAATAATACGTATATAACCATACAGGAACTTTCAGAGTCAACAAAAATATCAACAAGAGCCGTTGAAAAAACACTCGCAAAACTTAAAGCTCTTGGTATTCTTGAAAGAATAGGCGCCGATAAAGGCGGTTATTGGAAAATAAACGA
>JAIRTU010000288.1 GCA_031254735.1 Bacteroidales bacterium
CAAGAAATATACTTCAAAATACGACATACTCCCGAATTTACAAAAGGCATTGTAAAGAAAATCGGCGACATATACAGCATCGCTTCCGAAGAAAAGATACAAGGCATCTCCGCAGGGCAGTTCGGCGTGCTGTACGACAAAGACATGAAAATATGCATGGGAAGCGGAGTTATTCAGAATGAATGATTGGCAATGATTAATGACGGTGCTATTGTCTGAACTGGGGTTGTTGTCTGAACGGTGATTTTTGTGATTATTATTCACTATTAGTTATTCCTTGAAATAACCCGGCTCGGACAATGGGAATGACTCAATGGCAGTATGAAAGTTCGGAATAAGTTCCTTTCCGACGATTTGGGAAAAAGCCCGCCTGCTTTTCCTCAAAAGCCCGCGGGCTTTTGGTGTCGCCGTTCTGTCGGGGTTTATTTCAAATGACAATCTGTCACTTTTTCGCCTGAAAAGAACATCTTAAAAAAAGATTATGCTTTTTTTCGCACCGGGGGAAGTTCCCCCGCAGGACAAAAACAGGGATAAGTGATAACCGGTTAATTTCGCACTCCCGAAACAGCAACGCACAATCCCATTAATCTCGGTTCAGGCAAAAAGAAAGGCAGCCTCCGGCTGCCCGTATAATCCAACTTATCACTAACCACTCACCACTATTGTTTTTTCTTTATCTTGGTCAGGCGATCTATTTCGAGGCACAAGCCGACAAAGTAAGTCCGTCCTGACGTCAGGGAAGAGTTGAATGTTTGTCGTTTGGCTTGGTAGTCAAACACGTTGTCCACACCCAGACGCAACGAAATGGCATCGTATATCTGCTGATTGATGGTGATCTTCCAAATGGTGTACGCAGGATAATGAAGCGTATAATAATCGTCTCTCGAAGAAGAATATCCTTTCATATCCAAGGCGCTCAACACCCGCCCATGTATCACAGGATTGAACAGATAAATACCTTTTTTCAAGCGGTATCCGATACGAATGGTTGCGGTGTGCGGACGAGAGGTGGTGATGTTCTCTCCGTTTTCGTCCGGCGAATGCGTGTAGGTGTATGCGTAGGAGGCTTTCAGCGAAAGTCCGAACTTTGTTTCCACCTGTCCGTTGACTTCCAAGCCCGCCACCTGTGCCGAACCGTGATTTACATAAAACGCCGTATCTTCGGCTTCGTTCCATTCGGTGGTGATTTGGTCTTTGATATAATTGTAATATCCAATCAAAGAGAGGTGAAAGATATTTCTTGTATATTCGGCAGACAGAGAGATGTTTTGGCTTTTTTCGGGACGAAGGTCATCGCTGCCAACCAGACGAAACATGCCCTGATGATCCCAATCGGTGTACAGTTCTTTCAACGAGGGCGCCCTGAACCCGCCGCCGTAAGATGCCCGCAAGCTGACTTCTTTTATCTTGTACATCAACGATATTTTGGGACTTACATGCGGCGTAAAAGTAGTATTGTAGTCCAATCGCGAACCATAGACCAACGTCAGTTTTTTCCATAACAATATATCGTGTTGGGCAAATAAGACATAATTGAAGCCCTGATATTTTGTGCTGTCCGCAAATTGATAGGTGAACAATTGATCAACGGCAAACTCTGTTCCGACCGTTAAAATATTTTTATCGGCAAAAAACCAATTAAACAAAGCATTTGCCGTATGCTGTGTGTTCTCGTACGATTGTCGTTTTACGCCTGCCATTTCTTCGGTGAGAAACTTATCGTATTTGCGGTACAGATCGAAGTTGTAAGCCAATTCCAGACTTTGTTTTTTTGTCATTTCCCAATTTGCCCGCAGGGAAGCGTTTCCGCCGTCGTAGAGGTCGTTTCGTTTGTTGTTTTTGGCTAAGCCCAAATCTTCGTGCCAATAATATCCGCCTTTGGCGGTCAGTTTCAACTTGGCGACAGGATTATAAATAAATTTTTGGTTTACGGAAAAATCTTTATATCCTTTCACATCTGTTGAATATTTGACGGTGTCTATCAGCGTTTCGTCGGTGTACTTATAGGCTGTGCCTTCAACGTCCTGCAAGGTGTATCCTTGAAAAAACTTATAATTTCCTGTTGTCAGACTGCTGAATTTCTGCCGTTTGAAACCTATTGTGCCGCCGTGTTGCTGTCGGGCATGACTTCCATATTGAGAAACGACACTCACCTGCCACGGTTGAGAGGCATTTTTGGTGATGATGTTCACCACGCCGCCAATGGCACTCGAACCATACAGCGCCGAAGCCGAACCTTTTACTATTTCTATCCGCTCAATATTGGAAACGTCCAAACGGTTATAATCTACATTGTCGCGGGTTTCGCCTGCAATACGTTCGCCGTCAACGAGGAAGAGTATATATTTTCCTCCCAAGCCCTGCATGTTGATATTCATCGACCCTCCATGAGACGTAAATTCCAAACCCGGAAGTTCTGCTTCCAAAACATCTTTCACATTTTGCACATTTGAACTTTCAAGATCCTGCATACGGATAACTCGTGTAGGCACAGGAACATCTTTCAACATTTTGGGCGTGCGTGTTCCTGTTACAACCACCTCGTCCATTCTCAAAACATCTTCTTTGAGCGTGAAATGAATAGTGGTATCTTTTCGGATACGGATAGTCCATTCCTGCCTTTGAAAGCCTAATGCCTGTATGCAAAATGTATAATGTCCGTCTTTGGGGAGTGTCAAAGAGTATTTTCCGTTGTTGTCGGCGGCTGTTCCGTCGAAGACCTCTTTTACATAAATGGTTGCATAAGGGATTTTCTCGCCGGAAGATTCGTTGCTTATAAAACCCAAAATCTTCCTGCTTTGGGCAGGAAGATTTATGAGATAACAACTAACAAATATCAAAACTATGGTAATTCTAATTTCTCGCATTGATTAATGATTAATTACAAACAAATTAATCCATATAAACATAAGTAAACTTTACATGACCGCCTTTGTTTTCAGCGTTGAGATAATCGATAAATTTGATTTTCACGTGTTTTTCGGCGGCTGTTTGAACAATATATACATGTTCGCTTATGGTATATTTGGGCGGCATTCCCGCCATAGAAACCCATGAACTTAATTTTAAATTCTTCGATTGAGCTTCTTTTACCTGCATGGATACGTTTATGCTGTCCATGACGTCAGGGGTATAACCGCTTGTCGGAAAAGTGGCGACGTCACTCAGATTGGTGTACTCGGTTTCGAGTCCGGCGGCTTTTCCTTTGCCCGATACTCCTCCGTTCAAACGCACGTCCATGCGATGAAAAGCAATATCCCACGACAGATCGTTTGCATGATCCGATACGTTAACTATTTTCTTTTGTTCAAAAGATACATACACCCAATTTTCATAACCGGAAGCATCAACCGTAAGTGTTACCGCTTCTTTTTGTTCGGGTTCGTCCTCGGCGTCGGGTTTGCAACCAACGGTTGTGAATGCGGCTATCGCAAGCACTGCTAATCCCAAAAATAAATTCCATTTCTTCATACTATTTCTCCTATTTTTTAATGTTAAAATTTTGTTTAATTTATCGGTACAAAAGTAGGACAAGCCACCAAGATAAACTATCCCAATTTCAGGGGATTATTTATTTTTTTTATCACCAATTATAGGGAGACAAGCCGCACACCGCCGCTAACTGTTTGAATATGAATAAAAGAAAAGAGATTATCCGCGTTTGTTGTACAGGTTCATGGTTCGGTCGAGACCCTGCGTGGCAAAGCTTTTGACAATCTCCAAAGACAACTCCACCGCGGGACGAAGAACGTTTATCTCTTCTTTTGAAAACTTCCCCAACACATATTCCACCTGATACCCTTTGGGGAAATCGTTTCCTATTCCCACTCGGAGGCGGGGGAAATTGATGGTGTTCAACACCGTAATAATGTCGTTGATACCGTTGTGCGAGCCTCCTGTTCCGCTTGGTTTCAGTCGCAATACGCCCAAGGGAAGGTCTTTATCGTCTACCACCACAAGCAGATTTTCTATGGGGATTTTGTTTTTTTCCAGATGATAACGTATTGCTTTTCCGCTCAGGTTCATGTAGGTGGTGGGCTTCGCCAAAATAATTGTCCGCCCTTTGAAGTTGAACCTGCACGTGTCGGCATATCTGTCCGACTGAAACAATATGTTTTGTTGATGAGCAATATAATCTACCACCTCAAACCCGATATTATGACGAGTGCCTTCGTATTCTCGCCCAATGTTTCCCAATCCTGCAACAAGGTATTTCATCTCACAGTCGTTGTTGGGAATATTCGCTGATGTCTGCCATGATTTTTTTGGCAAGATTAGCTGCCGTAGCTTCCGAATTACTTTCTGCATAAATACGTATGATAGGTTCTGTGTTCGACTTGCGTAAATGCACCCATTGACCGTCGAAATCAATGCGAACGCCGTCTATATCGATGATTGGCTGTTTTTTGTATCGCTCTTTAACCACATTCAACAGGTTGTCGATGTCCATGGATTGGTCGATGATGATTTTGTTTTTAGAGATAAAATAATCCGGCAATTGGCTTCGTATTCGAGAGACGGTCAACTTGTTTTTTGTCATATAACTCAAAAAGAGAGCTATTCCCACCAAAGCATCTCGTCCGTAATGCAGTTTGGGATAAATCACACCGCCATTTCCTTCGCCGCCGATAACGGCATGGTTTTGTTTCATCATCTCTACCACATTCACCTCGCCGACAGCTGCGGCATGGTATTGTCCGCCGTGTTTTTCGGTAATCACTTTCAGAGCCAAGGTGGACGAAAGATTGGAAACCGTATTGCCTTTGGTGTGCTGCAAGACATATTCCGCAACGGCAACCGGCGTATATTCTTCGCCGAAAATCTCTCCGTTTTCTTTCACTATCGCCAAACGATCCACATCGGGATCAACCACAAAGCCCACATCGATATTTCCGCCTTTCATACATGCGGTCAGTTCGCTGATATGTTCGGGCAGCGGTTCGGGATTGTGGGCAAACAAGCCTGTGGGTTCACCATTGAGGCTGTGGACTTCTTCCACGCCCAAGGCTTTCAACAATTTGGGCAAAGCAATTCCTCCTGTGGAATTGACACTGTCGATCGCAACTTTCAACTTCGCCTTTTTGATAGCGTCAACATCTACCAAGTCCAATTGCAGAATAGCTTCTATATGTCGATCGATGGCATCATGCACCTGCGTATAGTTTCCCAATTTCTTCACTTCGACAAAAGGGAAAGTCATCGTATCGGCAAGTTCCAACACACGGTTTCCGTCCTGTGCCGAGAAAAACTCGCCTTTGCTGTTCAACAGCTTCAAGGCATTCCATTGCATGGGATTATGGCTCGCCGTAATGATAATACCTCCGGTTGCCTGTTGGAACACAACTTCCATTTCGACGGTTGGCGTGGTAGACAATCCGGCGTCGATCACATCTACGCCCATGCTCATCAACGTTCCGCACACCAAATTGCTGACCATCAAACCCGACGTTCGAGCGTCACGCCCTATCACCACCCGCAACGGCTCATCGTGGGCGGTCTGTTTTTTCAACACTTCGGCGTATGCCGCCGTAAACTTGACAATGTCAACAGGGGTCAGATTATCGCCCTGCGATCCGCCTATTGTTCCTCTAATTCCTGATATGGATTTTATTAATGTCATATTAATCTGTTAGTCGTTAATCTATATTGTTTTGACTTTCTATTTCCATTGTATCCAAATTCAACGCCAAAAGCGATCCAAAGCCGTGTTTGTCGGCGTGGATACAGCCGTTGTCGAGGCAGATACAATGCGATTGATCTCTTTTGCTGAACAGCTGCTCTATCGTCATTCGAGACAGAGAAACATGTCCGTGTACAATGATTTTATTATTGATAAGTTCAGGTTTGATATTCATCTTTTTGCATGTCAGCATAGACGCGATGTTCGAGAAAGGGTTTGCCGAAGAAAAATCCAAGCCCGCATGAACAATGATAAAATCGTCTACCTCGTGGTAATAGGGCAGGGCTTCCAACCACTGTATATAATGATACGGTATATTTCGATACGTCTTCACTTTGAAACTGTCTAAGGTC
Organism: Bacteroidales bacterium; assembly: GCA_031254735.1. The sequence goes on from JAIRTU010000288.1 coordinate 6,034, forward strand.
TGTTTTCCGCCGCACTGTATCCAAAGATAATATTTTCCTGTTTTCAGAAAACGAAGAAACTCAAACCGCTGCCATTTCCTGTAATATAAATGTATCAAACGTTCCTCGTGATTGCCGCGTATGGGGTGAATAACAAAGCCCTGCTGTTGCAGGTCGATAATATAATCCAATGTCTCTTTGGTGCGGGGACCTCTGTCTATTATATCTCCCAACAAAAAAACCGTATCCGACTTGGAGAGTTGGATTTTGTCTTCCAACAATCGTCTCAACGTAAGATAACAACCATGTATATCACCAACCACCCACTTGCTCATTTATTTCTTCCCCTGATTGGCAACTTCGTCCATCAATTTCTTTAACGTTGCTTCGTCTGCCAAAAAATAATCTTTTTGCAGATTCATGTTTTCGTCAAATTCAAACACATAAGGGATTCCTGTCGGCAGGTTCAACCCGACAATATCCTCATCGCTGATATTTTTCAGATATTTGACAATTCCCCGCAAGCTGTTTCCGTGGGCGGCGATGATAACTTCTTTTTTCTCGATTAATGTTGCTCGAATTTCATCTTCCCAATACGGAACTATCCGCTTTACGGTATCGGTCAATGCTTCGGTGGCGGGAGTTGCCTCTACGCTGTCCAATCCCTGATACCGCACGTCGTTGGCAGGGTGTCGTTCGTCGGAAAGCTCTAATGCGGGCGGACGCACATCGTAACTTCTTCTCCAAATCAAAACCTGCTCTTCTCCGTATTTGTCTACCATTTCCCGCTTGTTCAAGCCTTGCAACGTGCCGTAATGTTTTTCGTTCAAACGCCATGTCTTTTCAACGGGAAGCCACAACAAATCCATTTCTTCCAACGCGATGTTCAACGTCTTGATTGCTCTTTTCAAAAAAGAAGTGTAGGCAAAACGAAAGGCAAACCCTTTTTCTTTCATTTGTCTGCCGGCTTCTGCGGCTTCTTTCATTCCTCTTTCAGACAAATCGACGTCTGTCCACCCTGTAAATCTGTTTTCTTTGTTCCACACGCTTTCTCCGTGACGGAGTAATACCAATCTGTACATAAATTTTTATCGTTATCGTATTTCTATTTTTTTAATCAATTCTTCTCCTGTTGCTTTGTTTATTTGTTTGATAATATCGGTTTTCAACATCATCAGTTCCTGTTTGACGGTAGGAGATGTTACATATATAATCAATGTGTGTTTGTTCAGTTCTACTTTTCTTGTGTAGCTTGCTATCATCTTGCCGACCGATTCTTTCCAGATATTTGCAACCAACGTGCAGGTATACGCCTCTTGAAGATGATATTTTTCAAGAAACGCGGCAATAGCCTCTTCCAAACTGTATTCGTTGTGATACCTCATATATTGATTAACAAATATCTTTAACGTTTATTATGAATTATACAATCGGTGCAAATATACTGCTTTTTGAGGAGAATAAATTGTTTTTCCTTAAATAAATTTTGCATCATCCTTGTGTTTTTCTTCTCCGCCTGTTTGCAGAGGCGTCAGCGTTTCGAGAAAAAATGTTTAGAATCGCCATATTCGCCGTAACCAATGGTATCGCCTGCATACCGTATTCTTGCTTCGAGGCAATGTTTGCATTTTTCCGCATCTTCGTGGATACAGGGTTTGTTGGCGTAGATCATGTAATTTTCTCTGTATTGTTGAGGCGTCAGGTTGGGCATGATGATATTCGCCCCGACGGTCAAGGCTTTTTCCCGCCCCAATTTATCGATAGCCTGCATTGCCGTAGTGGAAACGATATTAATATCTTTCATCATAATGCGCAAAACGGCAATCATTTTCAAGGTGAGTTCAAAACGTTCGTCTTGCAGCAGCAAAGTATCTCTGTATTGATAAAGGGGCGTGTCGGCATGTTCAAGATAAGGTCCCATGCCAACCATATCAACGTCTTTCCGCTGAAAGAAAAGCAAATCATCTGCTAAATCTTCAACCGTTTGAAACGGTAAACCTATCATTACGCCTGTGCCTGTTTGATAATTCAGTTTTCGCAGCAGAGAAAGCATTTCCACTCTTTTTTTATAATCATGCAAACGGTCTTGCGGGTGAATTTTTGCATATAATTCGGGGTTGGAAGTCTCTATTCGGATAAGGTATCGTCGAGCGCCGGCATTTTTCCACGCAAGCAAAGTCTCTTCGCTTTGTTCGCCCAACGAAAGCGTAATGCCCAAGTTGGACGTTTTCAGTATCTCGTGCAAAAGATGCGTGATTTGTTCGGTAAACTTCGGCGAAGACATTTCGCCCGATTGCAGCACCAGCGAGGCGTATTTTTCTCTCTCGGCAAAAGCGGCTGCCGCCAAAACTTCTTCTTCCGTCAACGTGTAGCGGGTCAGGTTTTTGTTGTCTTTGCGAAGACCGCAATAGTAACAATTCTTTACACAATGGTTGGAATATTCTATCAACCCGCGAAAATAGACTTTGTTTCCCACGTATTTCCGTTTTGTTTCGGCTGCCTTTTCAAACAATGCCTCCTTTTCAATCCCCTGCGAACGAAGCAGTAAAACAATATCTTCCTTAGAAAAAGTCTCTGCCTCCAAAATCTGTTTGACTGTTTTTGATGTCATATTTATCTCAATAATTTCTTTTGCAAAAATATCACAAATGTTTGTAGATTTAGTGTACTTTTGCAGATAAATTTACGGAAGGGCATATTTATCTTCTGTCAATTGTTCAACAGGAAAAACAAAATATATTGATAACATGAACATTAATATGCATTTTCAAAACAAAGAAAGGCATGTTTCTTTTTTATTTTTGAAAAGAAAAAAAACAAGGATCAAGCAAGCCGACAACGCAACAACAACAATATTTTTGACCATATAAATTAATAAACAACCAAAACGAGATAATATTTACGGCATGGAAATAGCAGTTTTATGTTCCGGCGGAGTGGACAGTTCGGTGGTGGTACACAATCTGGTGGAATTGGGGCATCGACCGGTTCTTTTTTATATCAAAATAGGTATGGAAGACGAGACCAACAACGTACAGTGTACAGGAGAAGACGATATTTATATGGTGTCTTTTCTTGCAAAGAAATACGGCTTGAAAATGGAAATTGTCGATCTGCAACACGAATATTGGGAAAACGTGATGAGTTATGCTATCCACGCCCTCAAAAAAGGACTTACCCCAAACCCCGACATGCTGTGCAACAAGATGATCAAATTCGGCTGTTTTGAAAAAAAATGGGGAAAAGCGTTCGATTACACCGCCACGGGACATTACGCCACAACCACCGAAATTGACCATACCGTTTTTCTTTCCACCGCCAAAGACAGGGTGAAAGACCAGACCTATTTTTTGGGACAAATCGATTATACACAGCTCTCAAAGCTGATGTTTCCCATCGGGCATTTGCTCAAAAGCGAAGTCAGACAAATTGCCGAAGCCGCAAAACTGCCAAGTGCCGACAGAAAAGACAGTCAAGGAATTTGTTTTTTGGGAAAAATCAATTACCGCGACTTTGTGAAGAGATATTTGGGTACGAAACCCGGAAAGATTGTGGAACTCGAAACCGGAAAAATTGTAGGTACGCACGAAGGATTTTGGTTTTACACCATCGGACAGCGGAAAGGAATAGGATTGGGTGGCGGTCCGTGGTTTGTGGTCAAGAAAGATACAGAAGAAAATATTATCTATGTCTCAAACGGCTACGACCCGCAATCGCAATACGGAAAAACAATAAACCTGCTTGACTTTCGGTTTATCGGCAGCAACATCTGGGGCGACCTCGACAACCAAGAAATATACTTCAAAATACGACATACTCCCGAATTTACAAAAGGCATTGTAAAGAAAATCGGCGACATATACAGCATCGCTTCCGAAGAAAAGATACAAGGCATCTCCGCAGGGCA
>JAIRTU010000008.1 GCA_031254735.1 Bacteroidales bacterium
AAAAATCAAGTATCAATGAAAAAAATAATTTTAACGGCAGCCGTTTTAGCAAGCATGTTTTCTCATGCAACGGCACAGAAAATCAAAGGTTCAGACACGATGTTGCCTTTGTCGCAAAAGGAAGCGGAAAGTTTTATGAAAGTCAACCCGACACAGACAGTTACCGTTACAGGCGGCGGGAGCGGAGTAGGGATCACCGCTTTGTTGGAGGGAACTACCGATATTGCACAGCTTTCGCGCAAGATTAAATTCGACGAGAAACAAAAATTGCAGCAGAGCGGAAAAACGGTGAAAGAAATAGTTGCCGCTTACGATGCGTTGGCGGTGGTGGTTCACCCCTCGAACAAGGTTACAAAACTTACCCGCGAACAGTTGGAGGGTATTTTTACCGGAAAAATAACCAATTGGAAAGACGTCGGCGGCGACGACATGAAAATTATTCCCTATGCTCGCGAAACTTCGTCGGGGACGTATGAGTTTTTCAAAGAAAGCGTGTTGAAAAACAAAAACTATATGAGCGGTATCATGAGTATGCCCGCAACAGGGGCTATTATCCAATCGGTTTCTCAAACCAAAGGATCGATCGGATATGTGGGCTTGGCGTATCTCAACAAAGAAGTGAAAGCCGTTCATGTTTCCTACGATCAGGGCAATAAATATGTAGAACCAACGGTTGCCAATGCAAAAAACAAATCGTATCCCATTGTGCGACCTTTGTATTACTATTATCTGCTGTCTGCCGAGAAAAAAGTGAAAGCGTTTATCGATTTCGTGTTGTCGGCAGCCGGTCAAAAAATTGTTGCGGAAACAGGGTACATCTCTGTTCGTTGAAAACGGAAAACAAAGAAGATACGGAAAATTAGTATGTTGATGTATATCTAAGCAAACGAAGTATTACCGATGAACAAAAAACCAAAACATACGCAACATTTCTTTTTCAATTTCCCGTTCGGGAAATTTGCAGAACGATTTATCGAAGGCTTGTTAACGCTCAGCGGGGGCGTAACAAGTCTTGTTATTTTGCTGATTATATTATTTTTGTTTAAAGAAGGAGCAGGCTTGTTTGAAAGTCCGTCGGTGGAAAAAGGCTACACGATGTGTGTACACGCCGCCAACACGGTCGAAAGGCTCACGCCTCAACAGATTAAACAAATATATGACGGCGAAATTACCGAATGGAAAGTAGAAAACGGAAAATTGCAGACAGAAAGCGAAGAAGAAAATCTCCAAGTATCTGCTTTTCGTTCTTTATCGATTACTCCTTTTCGTTTTGAAGAGATATTCTCTATCTATTCCGATGAAGAATTGGGGGAAAATTATTCGTTGCTGCCCGAAAAATTGGGAGAAGTAATTGCCAACGATTCGGGCGTCATTGCTTTTCTTCCCACGCAATATGTTCCTCAACATAATATATATGTAAAAACATTACCGGAAGAAAACATCAACATCACAGACTTTTTTACGGGCAAAGAATGGCTTCCTACGGCGATTCCTTCTCCGCAATTTGGGGTGTTGCCTTTGATCTTGGGAACGCTTTGGGTGAGTTTTTTTGCCATCTTGACAGCTCTTCCGCTTGGGTTGGGCGTGGCGATTTTTCTCTCCGAGCTGGCGAGCGAACGGATACGGAAAATCCTCAAACCTGCCATAGAATTGCTTGCGGGGATACCATCGGTGGTTTACGGATTTTTCGGATTGGTGGTTATTGTTCCGCTCATTCAGCGGTTTTTCCATTTGCCTGTGGGCGAAACGGCGTTTGCGGGAAGTTTGATACTTGCTGTCATGGCGTTGCCTACCATCATCACCATAGCCGAAGACGCTATACGCAACACGCCCAAAACCATGCGAGAGGCAAGTCTTGCCGTAGGTGCAACGCATTGGCAGACCATTTATCGGGTGGTTGTTCCGTATGCTTCTTCGGGGATTAGCGCTGCGGTTGTTTTGGGCATAGGGCGGGCTGTGGGCGAGACTATGGCGGTACTCATGGTTACAGGAAACGCTGCCGTTGTGCCGCATTCGCTTTTTGAGCCTGTGCGTACCATTCCTGCCACCATTGCCGCCGAATTGGGCGAAGCACCTGCGGGCGGAACGCACTATCGGGCGTTGTTTATGCTGGGCTGTATTCTTTTTCTTATCACGATGATTGTTAGTATATCGGCAGAAATGTTTAATCGGAAACAACAAAATAAAGGACTTTGATTATGCGGAAAAAAGTAACACAAAAAATAGCATTCATCACGCTTTGGCTGTTGGGCAGTTTGGTGGTCGGGATTTTGCTGTGGATATTGGGGTTTATTATATATAATGGTATGGGCGTTGTCGGTTGGGATTTTCTCACGCTGCCGCCGCAAGACGGAATGACGGCGGGAGGCATATTCCCCGCCATTGTCGGGACGTTTTGTTTGATTGCGGGAAGCATGGTCTTTGCGTTTCCTCTGGGCGTTATGTCGGGGATTTACAGCAGCGAATATGCCGGCAACGGCTACGTGGTGAAGTTTATACGCATCATGACCAACAACCTTAGCGGTATTCCTTCCATTGTTTTTGGTTTGTTTGGAATGGCGTTGTTTGTCAATACGCTTGGCTTTGGCGATTCTATTTTGGCGGGTTCTCTCACGTTGGGCTTGTTGATTTTGCCGTTGATCATTCGCACGACAGAAGAAGCGTTGAAAGCTATCCCGAACACCTGTCGTACAGGCAGCTTGGCATTGGGTGCTACTCGATTGCAGACAATCCGAAAAGTGATTTTGCCTATGGCTTTTCCCAATATCATCACCGGTTTGATACTTTCTGTCGGGAGGGTTTCGGGCGAAACAGCACCTATACTTTTCACTGCGGCGGCTTATTTTCTTCCGAAATTACCTTCGAGCATTTTCGATCAGGTGATGGCATTGCCTTATCATCTTTACGTGATTGCCACAAGCGGCACAGACGTTGAAGCCTCTCGCCCCATTGCCTACGGAACGGCTTTGGTGTTGATAATGATTGTTCTTTCGGTAAATATTTTAGCGGCTCTTTTGCGAAAACATTTTGCAAAGAAAGTAAAAATGAACTGATTGCCTGAACGGTGATTTTTTTAATAATGGTTAATTGTCAATTGTTAATGGTTAATGACGCACTTCCGATACGAAAGAACATAATCCGTCATTAATTATTATTATTATTTTCCCTTTGGCGTCCTTAGAAAAATCTTTGGGTGTCGATAAAGGGAATATTCGACGGTCGATAAAGGGAATATTCGACAGTCGATAAAGGGAATATTCGACGGTCGATAAAGGGAATATTCAACGGTCGATAAAGGGAATATTCGACGGTCGATAAAGGTAATATTCGACGGTCGATAAAGGTAATATTCGACAGTCGATAAAGGTAATATTCGACAGTCGATAAAGGGAATATTCGACGGTCGATAAAGGGAAGGCAAGGCAGGCACGCAAGGGAAGGTGTTAAGCACACACCAAAACAATTGTCTCTAATTTGCCCCTAAATCCCCTGAAGGGGACTTTTAGGCTGTCTGAACTGGATTTATTTTGTCGGAACTGTGATTTTTGGGATTAGTTCAAACCTTTGAGGTTTGACAAACTTCAAAGGTTTAACCCGAACAAACGAAACAACAGAGCGTCACTAACAATTAACCGTTGATAATTGACAATTAAAAAGTCCCCTTTAGAGGATTTAGGGGCTTTAAACAGTGATTAGTGATAAATGATAAGTGGTTAGTTACGCACAAACATAACAGAAAAACGAAATAACGAAACAACAGAGCGTCACTAACCACTGACCACTAACAATCGCCCACTTGCAAGTCCCCTTTAGGGGATTTAGGGGCTTTAAACGAGGAATAATAACGCTGCAACGAAACACCACCGCATAACCCCATTAATCCCGCAAGGCATCGCTCGGGCGGACATAAAAAAAGGCTACCGTGAGGTAGCCTCCATGATGAAAAGATTTATTTTATCGTTTTATGCTCATGCGTTTGACAAGGCGTTGACCGTTGTATTCCATGCTGTAAAAATACACGCCGGCGGCATAGTCGGACAGGTTTAATTCTATCTGATGACTGCCGAAAGAAACATTTTCTTCTTTGGTGTACAGTCGCTGCCCGCTCACACTGTACATGTGGAAAACAATTTCTCCGTCCTGCGGCACACTGTAATGAATGGTCGTGCTTTCTTTTGCGGGGTTGGGGACGTTTTGCTCCATGCGGAAAGAAAGATTGTCCCGCTGCAACAGGTCTACACCGTCGGTGAAACGCAGTTTGTCGAGGGTATCGTTTTCTGGATATTCGTCCATGCCGGTCAGGTACGCGATTATCCGGTAGCTGTTTTGCGAAGGCACGGTATACGCACCGTTGAACGTATACGCAATCTCGGCATTGCCACCTATTTCGGGCAGCTCTTCCAAGTCGATGGCGGCAAGCTCTACGCCGTTGGTGTCCTTGATCAAGATTCCGGCTTTGACATCACCCTCGTTGTATATCTTTCCGATGTCTCGGTTTTTGATGCGTAAAGATACATTGACCGTCTCGCCAACCCGATCGATAGTGCCGTTGGCGGGGTGGGTGATGTCGACGATGAATAAATCGGTCATGTTGACATATTCCTGCACCTCGTCGGACGTGTGAACATTCGCCGAATCGCAGGTTACATACGCAAGCACTTCCACATAATACCGATCCGCCCAGGGGACAGTGTAGGCTTCGTTGAAAGTAATATCTACCGTGTCTCCGACAGCCAGCGGTTGCGTGTATGTTTCTCTTGTTGAAAAATGATACGGCAGCGTGCCGGCAGGTGTGTTGACGGTTAAAATCAAGCCGATGTTGAGCAGCTCTGTGTTGCCGGTGTTTTTCAGGGTGATCTTCTGCGGGTTTTCAAATGTTGCCCTTGCCGGCGTGGCAAATGTGCTTATGTTGCGAACAACCACCTCTAATTTAGGATTAATAGTAATAATCTTTTTGGCGGTGTCGTTGGCAGCAATGCCGTCCACCGGTTGGTGGAGGCAGGCAGTAATCGAAGTTTTTCCCAACGGCATGTCCATATTGAGTATGGTAATGGTGTCGGAAGAGTAGGGGGGTAACGATTTTCCGTGCAGAGGAATGTCATGCGATAGTCCGTCGATATTCACCAGCAAAGAATTATTGTCGAATGTAACGCCTTGATTTCTGGTAGTGGCAATCACCACCGCCACCGTTCGGTTGTTGCGGCTGCATGCGGTGGGTTCGGGCGTGATGATAACCTCCGATACGGCAACGTCAGGCTCTGACGACAACTGTATATAATCGATATATTGTTTGGAAGAATACGGCGAAGTATTGTTGTTCATCGCCTTGAACTGTATCAAAACGCAACCTCTAACGGTGGTGTATTTCGATAAAGAATAATAATACCGTTTCCATCCGTGATGCCCTTGCGGGTCGTGCAGATAGATGATGGCGAGATTTTCTTCGTTTCCGTTGACATTTATATTTATTTCCAAAAAAGAAAAATCATCATCGGCGGTGTTGGTGTCGTGGTAATACCAAAATTCTACAAACGGATCAACTGCGTGATACAAATCCACTTGACGAATGGTTAAAAGGGCTACAGCCCCTGCTGTTCCGGCAAAACGGATCATTCCCGCTCCGAAGTTCGGCTGTACGGTAGCTGTTGGGTCGTTATACGCTTCCCAGCTGTTGTTTCCGCGTTCTGCCCGCGAGTCGAACTGCAAAGGAATGCCGTTGCTGAAATCTTCCTGCGTAGGAAGTGGTACTCTTCCCGAGATAAATTGAGTGAATAAAGTGTCGTCGTAAGGATAGCCGTCTATCGCACTTGTCGCCCAAGCCTTGATATTATAAACCCCTGCATACATAATCGGCATTGCCGACATGATCTCTATCACCTCGTTTTCTTCCGGTGCTAATGTGCCGGTGAATACCGTGCTGGTGTATTGATAGGCGTTTCCTGTGGGGTCTTCGATAGCTACTCCTACCTCTACCGGATTTGTGGAGAAATTAAACTCCTGTTCTCCCCAATTGGTAACAACAATTTTCACCGGCGAATAATCGGGCGTGCAGAGATCATTGGTGTTTATCGGCTCTATCATAGACGATACGGCTAAATTGTGTCCTGCGTAATAAACAGAGGGTGCGTCCATCTCTACTTTGAAATTGGGACGCTGGTTGCTTAGCGTTCCTTCCGCAGTACGTGGAAACGCATCATCGTTGTCGGCGTAAACACTTCTGTTTGCCGGTTGAACGGTGTATACCCACCGGAAAGAACCGCCCCAAGTGCCATCGAAATTGTTGCAATATACCAACAGGTTCATATTGGGCGGTAGATAAAAAGGAACGTCCAACACAAAAGTTACCCAACCGGCGATATTATTCACCCTGACAGCAACAGCACCCCGTACCAGCGTTGCCCCATCGGCAACAGGATCGATATATCCGAGAGAAGCAACAGAATCGCTGACCGCCTTGAAATAGAAATAAACGCTGTCGGTGTTGAGATTATATACTCTGGAATTATAAAAAGAAAAGCTGTTGATAGTGCCTCCTTTTCTGTTTGGATTAATTTCGTAGTCTAAATAATAATTTCTTGACCAAGAATAATTAAATGCACCACTAACCGGATTTTTTGCAGAATAAGCCGTTCCCGATCCTATTATAACCGTATCTATTCCGGCATGATCAAATTTCAGGCGGGTAGAATCGGTAATGGTGCAGCTGTTTCCCAAGGTATCTTCTACCGTTAAAGAATAAATGACTTTGCTGTTGTAATATTGCGGTGGCAACTTCGCCTGCCAAATACCGTTGACATATACCATCGGTATCGAAGAGGTGAGTGTGCTGGCATCGTTTATCATCGTTGTGATGTTCAATTGCGGAACAGTTGTTGGTGCACCGGTGAAAGAACGAATGAAAACATTAACATCAAAAGTTAAAGTATGCACCGTATCGTCAACCGGCGGTTGTGCAAATTCTGCCAAAGGCTTTATTTCCGAACGAGCAAAGATAGAGTCTTTCATGGGGTGCGTAGCCGATCCGTTGACAGTCCGCAACCACACCTCGATGTTGTTCACGGTGTCGGCAAGAAACGTGCCTGCCACAATCACCGTGTCGGCAAGCGGAGAAAGCGGAGAAGAGAAAACATGCGTGTATGTTTGCGAAACTCCATTCATCAACAAGTCAAACACCAACGAATCGACAGGCACAGCACTTAAATTGCTAACCTTGATGTTTACCGGCACTACCTGATTTTCTATTACGTCTTCGTTCCACCGATCGAAATGGAAATGAGTGAAGTGCTCGTTGACAAGGGGAGTTGTGTAAGCCCCCATGCAGGTGGCAGACGCTCTGGTATTGCCGTTTATATCTGTGGAAACAGCCGTTAACACAGGAGATAAAAACTGCTCGAAATGAGAAGATATTTCCATAGAAGTATTAATGTCGGTAAATGGTGGCAGCGTGGCAGTCGCATGAGCATCTTGTCCGGTTGCCGTTTGCCATGCGGCTAAATTGGCAACCGGAGTGTTTTTGTATGCACCCATCGCATTGCCGTATACATAATTGTTGTAGTCCATAGTTACGGCAGAACCATTGCTGTATACCGCCCATGCCAACGCCCCGCTTCCGATAAACATATTGTTTCGTATATCTACCGGATATATGGAACTGACATTGTGCAAAACTCTACCCGCAGTGGTAGCACTCATATAAACAGAGTTATGATAGAGGTTTACCTTTGAGTGATGGAGTTGTACCCCAAACGTATAATTGGCAGTGGAGAGAGATAGAGGACAATTCGATTGTAGCATAATCTCATTATTGAAAAATTGTACAGGGCTGTAATCCACCCCCTGATTAGCCTCCACGATAGAAATACCTCTGTTTGCCGGCGTATGTGTTGCCCCCAAAGCATTTATTCTGTTGTTTGAAACCTTATCCAACAGGCAATTGTCCAATGCCATGCCCCACCATTGGGCGGTATCCATATAATTGCCGGCAGACGACAATATGGTGTTGTAGCAAATACTCGGTGTTTCGGTGTGTTGGATAGAGATACCGATGTGGTATGCGTTTTCTACATTATTGTTATTGCAAATACAGCGGGTGTTTTTATGGGTGCTTGCTGCCGACAGAAATATTCCTGCGTATCCACCGATAATTCGGTTGTTGAAAATACGTACATTGTCCGCCACTCCATCGCTACCTTTATATATACCTGCGTGAGTGGTGGCAGTGCCGGTGTGTGTGGTGTCGGTATAAATGATGCAATCGGATATTTCGATGTTGGAACAACTGTCATTCAGCAAAACGCCGTAGCCTTCGCCGGATAGATGTATGGAGATATTTTTAAGGTAGATATTTTCCATATCTTTTATCTTCACGCCAAACGCATTCGCTTGAAATATCACATCGTCCGCATTTCCCGACAGCGACATGATTTCTATGGTATCGGCAGAAGTAAGCATCTTGTTCAATTCTGACAAATCAATACTCTCGGTGTATGTTCCGTCTTCTACCAACAGGCTCACCTTGCCCGATATGCCGCATTGTTTCATGGCAAAGATAGCCGCCGAAACATTGGGGAACAAGGTGCTGCTCGATTTGCCTACATGGTAAGTCCCCGCAACGAATCCTGCACAGGCAACGGCACGTGTTGTTTGCACATCATCTGTGGTGTTGACGCCATTGGGAAGACTTACCCGTACAGTTATTTCGTCTACCTGTCCCAAACCGGTGGTGTAATAGCCGATGGTGAGCGTGTCTTTGAACTTGACAGGAAGTGGGGTAGGGAACGTATAGACCGAACCGGAGAACACATTGGGTTGCGGTATTCCGTTTCTTGTCCATTCGATTGTGCAAAACGATAAATCGTTGAAGCCTTCGTTTTGTACGCTAATCTTTACCGGAATGGTTACGTTGGGAGATACCTTGCCACTTTGTGGAGAGTCTATCGCCGCCAACGCAACAGAATTGTCCAAAAGGGGATTTATCTCAATATAAAACCTTGCATTGGGGCGGTACGGCGTTAACTCTACCTGACCATTTTGAGGCGTCCACCCTACATCACCATGAGCAGTTATTGCCATGTTTTGCGGCATGAGTGTATTGTTCCATGTCTTATCTTGACCATAAAAATCACCATGCTCACTACTCCAATAAATCAATAGATTTTTATTGGGAGGCAATATGAAAGGGTGATCCAGAACAATCTCTACCCACCCCGGAGTGGTAACCGACAAAGACCCTTTCCACACCTGCGTAGCTTCGACTTTGTCGGGGTCTTCCCATTGTGCCAACGTGATAGAGGCGTCGTCAACCGCTCGCATATAGCAGGTTTGATTGGGAATGTCAAAAGGCGGAGTGGTTGCGGCATATTCCCATGCTAACTTTGTAATCTTTGTTTCGCTGCCGGCGGGATTAATTTCTGTTCCAAAATATAATTGACGCGTCCAGCTGTACATGTCGTACATGCTCAAAGGGTAGAGATAATCGGCTGCTGTTCCTGTGCCTGCTATCCTGTACCCCGCATAACCCAACGGTGAAAAGATCTCGGTATAAAAAGTGTCGACAAGAGATATTGTGTTTCCCAGAAAATCGGTTAAGAAAAGTTGATACGTTATCTTGCTTGCAAAACGAGTTTGCGGAATAAAAGTCTCCCATAAACCATTTGCCGCATTGAACACCATAGACAGGGTGTCGTATTCGGTTGTTCCATTATGAGTGATTTCCGTATACAGGGCGGCACGATTGGTCAAGTCGGTGTTTCCTGTTCGGGAACGAATGTTGGCAGAAATATAAAATGAACCGGTATGATGTACCGTATCTGTAAAATAATCTACAAATTGAGCCTGCAAATCGATAGTTCCATATTTTATTTTGGTTAAAGTATCGTCCCATGTAACCGAATCGTATTGATTGTCGGGGTAGGATACCCATACCTTTAATGTATCGTATTCGTTCAGTCGCTGTGTATATTCTCCCAGACTTACTTGTGCGGTGTAATCCCAAAGCAAAGCAGGCGAAAAATGGATCACGGTATCTTTGGGCGTTTCGCCATTTATCGTATAAGAAACATTTATAAAATGCAGAGCCGAATCTCCTGTATTCTTTATCGTAGCCACAATCGGTGTAGGATGGTTGGCTGTTGTGATCACCGTATCGGGCAGATCGATAGCGTACAGCGTAGCAGAATTTTTCAGCCCTGTGCTTCTTTCCACATAAAAGCGTACATTGGCACGATGGGTAGTCAAAGTGCCGTTTCCTGTGCTGAAAGTATACCCTTCGTAATATACCGTAGAATTGAAAATGGTTTCGGTATAATGCCATGCGTTACGATGACTAAACCACCCATTACTGCGATTATGCCAATATATCAATAAGTTTTTGCCCGCAGGCAAATAAAAAGGCTGTTCCAATGTTATCTCTACCCAACCGGGTTTTGTTACGTCTATTGCTCCCTGCCATACTTGCGTGCCTCCGTCGGTAACAGGGTCTACGTATGCGGTGGCAGACAGAGCAACGTCGTCTACCACCTTGAAATAACAGGTTTGATTGGGGAAATTCCGAACCAATGTATCTGCGTACTCCCACGCTAAACGCCTTATCAACTCTCCTGATGCATTGGCGTCGATCTCTGTTCCCAAATACAATTGACGCGTCCAACTGTAAGGATTCGTCCACGCAATGGGAATGCTGGGAGTGGTTGCAGTGCCTGTTCCTATGGTTATGTGATTTGTTTTTCCGGCAGGAGGTACTTTTATGTAGTAGCTCGAATTTGCCGTAGCTTCATTGCCAACGGTGTCTCTTCCGGTGATGGAATAAACTACTTTTGTACCCTGCTCAAACGGTTCTATATTGCCTGTCCATAAAGAGTCGCCCATTATGTTAGACATCAAAACCGAGTCTGTTTTTATCGGTTGTCCGTTTTTAGTGGCGGTGTACACCAGATAAGGCTGTGCGATACGAGCCAATGTGCGGGTAGCTACTTTGGCGTTGACAGTCCATGCACCGGTGCTAAACACGGTGTCTTTCACCAATGGCGAGATAAACTCCACCACAGGGACAAACAGCTGGAATTTGGCAGCCTCTATTCGGATATTTTCCAACAGCCACCCATACGAAGCATTGGAATAAGGCGTGTTTCCCCGAATGATGACAAAGCGAATGTCGACAATGGCATTGCCCCAATCGGCAGTCATATCAAAGGTTTCGTCTTTCCACCACAACGACGTTGGACGTGCCGTACTGTCGTTTGCCTGCCAATCGGGATAGCTTGCCGCATTAAATCCTCTAAAAGCATAATTGGCGGCTTTGCCTGTGTAGGATTTGGCGTCTACGGTATGCCAGATAGATTCTCCACTTCTTTTGAACCATATTTCGGTTCGGTCGCTCGGCGAGACCTTACAAATATGACTGAAATGAAACAACACAAAGTCGTCATTGGTAAAATTATAAGAACCAAGCTGTAAAAAAGCGGTATCGCCAAGATTGTTAGGCACTGTTCCCCGATACGATCTGGATACTCCTGTCGGGTTGGCAGGACTTGGCAGAGAATATATCGTGTTCGGACTCCACCACAACGTTCCCGTAAACGATCCACTTCCGTCAAAATCTTCCAACTCTTCGTGAATGACCCGTTGGGAATAACTTTGTTGCACGATAAGCAACATCAACACTAATAAAAAAATCGAATTTCGTTTCATTCTTTTGTACATTTAATATTGTTAAAAGTTTTATCTAATTTATCAACACAAAGGTACAGCAAATTCCAACTTTACGCTATCCCAATTTTGTGGGATTATTTATTTTTGTTTATCACCAATTATAATGAAGCATGCAGCACAACAAATTTACTCATAGTTATCCCATCAAAAAAGACAGCAATCAGCGATAAACGGTTAGTGGTAGGTGACGGTTTGTTGTGTCGGCGGTGCGGGTTAAACCTTTGAGGTTTGCCAAACCTCAAAGGTTTGAATTAATCACAGTAATCATATAAATCACACAAATCACAGTTCAGACGGCGTGAAAGTCCCCTTCAGGGGCAAATTAGAGACAATGTTTTGGCGTGCCTGCCTTGCCTTCCCTTGCGCGTCTGCCTTGCCTTCCCTTGCGCGTCTGCCACGCCTTCCCTTGCGCGTCTGCCTTGCCTTCCCTTGCGTGCCTGCCTTGCCTTACCTTGCGCGTCTACCACGCCTTACCTTGGAGTGTCCTCCCGTTCCTTACCGGTGTCTTTTTATAACAGAAAATATTAGGGTGTCGAATACGAGAAGGTGTTAAGCACACACCAAAACAACAAAGAGGCATTAACAATTTACCACTAACAATTAACCACTATTAAAATCTCCCGCAGGGAAAATATTATAGTGATTAGCGGTAAGCGATAAATGGTTGGTTACGCGTTTTTGTTTCGGCGGTGTGTGCTGTGTGGTAGGAAAATTTTCATCTCTTGAAAAGGGAAAATTAGTTCATTGCGTGTTTGTTATGTTATTTCGACTTCGCGACGGCTGCATTATTCATTTATTTATTCTCTATTCGTTATTCATTTTTTTATACCTTTGCACCTGTTTATAAATTTAATGATAAATAAATATTTATGCGTCCTGATTTTAGTAAAGTATCTTACAAAAACAGTTCAAAGTCAGCACAAAAGGCTGTAAAAAACGCCACTGTTCCAACGTCCGACAGTAATATGTGGATAACTTCGGAGCAAATACCGGTGAAACCTGTTTACTATAAAAAAGACCTTGCCGACATGGAACATCTCAATTATGCGGCGGGCATTCCTCCTTTTTTGCGGGGACCTTACTCTACCATGTATGTGATGAAACCGTGGACTATCCGCCAATATGCAGGATTTTCTACGGCGGAAGAATCCAATGCGTTTTATCGCAGAAATCTGGCTGCCGGACAGAAAGGTTTGTCTATCGCTTTCGATTTGGCAACGCATCGCGGATACGACAGCGACCACGAGCGTGTGGTAGGCGACGTCGGGAAAGCAGGCGTGGCGGTAGATTCTATCTTGGATATGAAAATATTGTTCGACCAGATTCCTTTGGATCAAATGTCGGTATCGATGACCATGAACGGCGCTGTATTGCCGATTTTGGCATTTTATATTGTGGCGGCAGAAGAGCAGGGCGTTTCTATGGAAAAGTTGCAGGGTACTATTCAGAATGATATTCTCAAAGAATTTATGGTACGCAACACCTATATATATCCGCCCATTCCGTCGATGAAAATCATTGCCGATATTTTTGAGTTCACGTCGAAGAATATGCCTAAATTCAACTCTATCAGCATTTCGGGATACCACATGCAAGAAGCAGGCGCTACCTGCGACATCGAATTGGCGTATACGCTGGCAGACGGCTTGGAATACCTGCGTGCAGGAACAAATGCAGGCATGGATATAGATTCGTTCGCACCTCGTTTATCGTTTTTCTGGGCAGTGGGAATGAACCATTTTATGGAAATTGCCAAAATGCGTGCGGCTCGTATGCTTTGGGCAAAGATTGTCAAAGAGTTTAATCCGAAAAATCCTAAATCGTTGGCATTGCGTACGCACAGTCAGACTTCGGGTTGGTCGCTTACCGAGCAAGACCCTTTCAACAATGTGGCTCGCACGTGCATAGAGGCTTTGGGTGCGGCTTTGGGGCATACGCAATCGTTGCATACCAACGCTTTGGACGAAGCCATTGCTCTACCCACCGATTTTTCGGCACGTATCGCACGAAACACACAAATCTATCTTCAAGAAGAAACCAACATCTGCCGTGTGGTTGACCCATGGGCAGGTTCTTATTTTGTGGAAAGCCTCACGCACGAAATTGCACACCGTGCATGGGAACATATCGAAGAGGTGGAGAAATTGGGCGGCATGGCAAAAGCCATAGAAACCGGCATTCCCAAAATGCGTATCGAAGAGGCTGCGGCTCGGAAACAGGCTAAAATAGATGCAGGAACAGATACCATTGTGGGAGTGAACAAATATCGTTTGGAGAAAGAATCTCCGCTTGAAACATTGGAAGTGGACAATACCCTTGTTCGGGAGGCACAGATTGCACGTTTGGCAAAGCTGCGTGCCGAACGCAACAGCGAAGAAGTAGAAAAAGCCCTGAACGCAATTACTGCCTGTGCCGAAACAGGAGAAGGTAACTTGTTGGCGTTGTCGATAGATGCGGCTCGGAAGCGAGCTTCTTTGGGGGAAATTTCTATGGCAATGGAAAAAGTATTCGGACGTTATAAAGCAAAAATAAATTTAATTTCAGGAGTGTACAGTTCGGTAACTAATAATAATGAAAGTTTTGGCAAAGCGTGTCGGTTGGCAGACCGTTTTGCAGAGATAGACGGTCGTCGTCCGCGTATCATGATTGCCAAAATGGGTCAGGACGGACACGACAGAGGGGCAAAAGTAGTCGCCACGGGGTATGCCGATATAGGTTTTGACGTGGATATGGGTCCTTTGTTTCAAACGCCGTCGGAGGCGGCAAAGCAAGCCGTTGAAAATGATGTTCACGTAGTGGGCGTTTCGTCGTTGGCGGCGGGTCATAAAACGCTTGTTCCTCAAATTATCGAAGAGCTGAAAAAGTTGGGCAGACCCGATATTTTGGTGATTGTCGGCGGGGTAATTCCTGCACAGGACTACGATTTTCTGTATAAAGCCGGTGCGGTTGCCATTTTTGGTCCCGGAACGGTTATCAGCGATGCGGCGATCAAAATGTTAGAAATCATGATCGCTCAAAGAAGTTAACAGCTATACATTATTTCCGTCTAAAAGCCGTTTTTGATTATTCTTAAACGGTTTTTTTGTTTTGTTGCATGCGGAAACCGATTTTTCCCTGACTTTTTTTCCGATTTTTTCTTTACAGGCAAAATTCATATTGATAATATTATTATCTTTGTGCAATTATTAATAAACAAATTTGTTGCAGTATGAAAAAAAGTTTATATTTTATTGGATTGTTTTGGTTCTCTGTTGTTTTGGTTTCTTCTTCTGTTTACGCACAGGGACCTCCCACCAAGTATGATGAAAAGAGTAAAGATGCAAGTGATGTAAAATTTGCGTTGAAACTGAATGCGACTTCCCTTATTTCGGGAGAACTTCCTTTGTCGTTTGAGTACCGGTTTATCGAGCGGCTTGGGGTAGAAGCCGGTGCGGGGCTTATTTTGCCCTATTATGTCAACTTTGAATTTCTTAACTCTGAGATCGGGTCTGGCTTTGGAGATGATAATCATACTCCGTTTACCAACAAAGAAATGGGATATTCTCTCTTTTTTTCTTTCAACACTTACGTAGGAGTTGGAGATTGGGGGAATGTGTTTGTCAATCCGTATATTCATCATCGGCATTATTCTACCGTGAATGTGCTTAATTGCGGATTGGAATTTGGTTATCAAGTTATCTTTTTCAATGCTTTGCTTTTGGATTTTGCTCCGAGACTATATTGGAAGCACGAAAAATCGCTTGGTCAAGCCAACACAAAGTTTTACAGAGAAACGATGAGGTTTCCTGTTGATTTTACATTCTCGATAAAGATTGGTTACGCTTTTTAATTTTTAGTTTTTTTTATATTAATATTCATTAAATACTTTATTTGTTATGCGAAAGACAGCTATCATTTCAACCGTATTATGTGCCGTGTTAATGACATTATCATTATCATCGCAAGCCCAGCAAACGCGCTGGTCGAAAGGCTTAAAAGCCAAATACACTCACCTTTTATCAGGTTACAACATCATCGGACACGACGAAAACGTCGTATATGCGTATCCGAAAATGAACGTGCTAAAACTGATGAAATTAAATCCGTCTACAATGGCAATGACAGAAGCCACTTACACCTTGAAAGGGGCGGAAGGAAACAGAGACTTGGAGTTTATTGTCATGCTCAAAGACGAACTGTATCTTTTTTCTTCGGTGCAGGACAAAAAACGGAAAAAGCACGTTCTCTATGTTCAAACCGTAAATAAAAGTACGCTACGACCCAACACTTCTCTCAAAAAAGTGGTGGAATTGGACTACGCCGGAGAATCGAACCGAAGACCGGCTTTGTTTTTTTACGACATCTCTCCCGACAAATCGAAACTGTTGGTGGCTTATGT
>JAIRTU010000010.1 GCA_031254735.1 Bacteroidales bacterium
CCCTCTATCTTTATGATCGACATCTGTTTCTATTTTAGATTTATAATCAATATGTTTTGCAAAGGTATATTTTTTATTGATGACAAACCATACGAAAACAAAAAATATGGGAAGCGGAATACGGAAATGATGAATGACGCCTATTTTTCTTTGTTTCTTTGTGTAAAAAAAATTACGAATGATGCTTTAAACAGTGAATAACCAATAACGAATAGTGAATGATAATGCTGCTTTGTCAATTGCGTAACTAACCGGTTATCACTAATCATTTACACTATTTTTTCTTTTTTTCTGTTTTCTTCAAATAAATGTTTTATCTTTGTTTCTTTGTAATGTTTACAGCGAAACCAACATCATTTTTGACAGAAAAACACATTCGATGAATTACCTCAACGTAGAGAATCTAACAAAATATTATGGAGATAAACTCCTTTTTGAAAACATAAGTTTCGGCATCGAAAAAGGTCGGAAAGTAGCTTTGATTGCCAAAAACGGCATCGGAAAAACCTCTTTGCTCAACATCATCAATGGGCAGGATATTCCCGACAGCGGCGTTGTTACTTTTCGCGGCGGCATTGCGGTGGGCTATTTGCCGCAGATTTTCGACATGCAGGAATCGGTCTCGGTGTTGGATTCTATCTTTTCGTCCGGCAGCCCGACAACCGAAGCCATTAAGCAATACGAACTTTCTCTGACGCTCTTTCAGCAAAATCCGACGGAAGACAATCGTATTTTGATGGATAAATCGATAGAAACAATGGACAATTTGCAGGCATGGGATTTTGAAAGCAAAGCCAAAGAGGTATTGACCAAATTTGATATTCCCGATATGTTTAAAAATTTGCAGGAACTTTCAGGCGGTCAACGCAAAAAGGTGGCTTTGGTGAAATTGTTGCTTTCCAATGCCGATTTTCTGATTATGGACGAGCCGACCAATCATTTAGACATAGAAATGATAGAATGGTTGGAAAATTTTCTTCAAACCGCAAACACTACGCTGCTGATGGTTACGCACGACCGTTTTTTTTTGGACAAAGTCTGCGACGAGATTATCGAATTGGAAAACGGACAACTCTTTCGTTACAAAGGAAAATACGATTATTATTTAGAGAAAAAAGAAGAACGCATTGCCAATACGAGTGCCGAAATCGAAAGGGCTAAAAGCCATTACCGCAGAGAGTTGGAATGGATGCGTTCTACTCCGCAGGCACGAACCACCAAGGCAAAAGCTCGCATAGACAGCTTTGAAAACGTCAAACAAAAAGCCTTTCAACGTGTCGAACAGCACAACAGAGGCTTTGCCGTGAAAACGGAACGGATAGGGAATAAAATTCTGGAAATAAACAATCTTCATTTTTCGTATGGCGACAAAGATTTAATCAACGACTTTTCGTATATCTTCAAAAAAGGCGAACGCTGCGGGATTGTCGGCAGGAACGGAAGCGGAAAAACAACACTTCTAAAACTCATTGTCAACGAGCTGAAACCCAAAGCGGGAAAGATTGCCAAAGGCGAAACCGTTGTTTTCGGGTATTATTCGCAAGACGGACTTTCGGCGAACAATACAGGAAAACGAGTTATCGACATTGTGAAAGAACATGCCGAAATGGTTCGCATTGCCGATGGAAATTTTGTCTCTGCCGCCCAATTTCTCAATCATTTCGGGTTTACGTTTGAACATCAATATACATTTTTTGAAAACCTGAGCGGCGGACAGCGGAGAAAGTTGCATCTGTTGATGGTGCTGCTCAAAAATCCTAACTTTCTTATCCTTGACGAGCCAACCAACGATTTCGACATAGAAACAATGACTATTTTGGAAGATTTTTTGTTGAACTTTACCGGTTGTCTGCTTGTGGTTTCGCACGACCGTTGGTTTATGGATAAATTGGTCGACCATATTTTTATTATGCAAAACAACGGAAAGATAAAAGATTTTTACGGAAATTACACCGAATACAAAATCAAACAACAACACGACGAACGCATAAAACGTATGCAACAACGTTCTGAAAAAGAAACGTTTACTCCAAAAAAAGAAACACCGAAAAACACAAACAAACGTACCTACAAAGAACAAAAAGAATTTGAATTGCTCGAAACGGAAATAGAACAAATCGAACAGGAAAAAGCAGGTCTTTTGCAAAAACTCACCGCCGGCGAAGGCTCTCCCGAAGAGTTGAACCACTGGTCGAAACGATATTCCGAACTCGACAGCAAATTGGACGAAAAAACACTCCGCTGGATAGAATTGGGCGACAAACAGTAGAAATAGTGATTAGTGGTTAGTGGTTAGTTCCGCAATTGTCTGAACTGGGATTTTTGGGATAATCTTTTTTCCTTTCAAACAGATTTTGAAAACGCCTCTACATGCCATAAAACAATGTTGCCCATGCCAAATTAGCTTTGTCAATGGGCTTTTTTGCTTCTTTATACTTGTGTATAAAGATGTGTATAAACGGTAGCTTAATGACATTGGGATTTAGGGGCAAATTGTTAGGGGAAACAACGAAATGAATTATACACAAACCAAACGAAAAAGCCCAATCACAAAAATCTCGCAACTTACTCCACTTCTTCTCTCATAAAGACTTGTCGTTTTTCCTGTTGGTGCAGGGCTTTGCGGATTTCGTCAAACGACACCGTTTCCATTTGCAGGTAGCAATACGTTGTCCCTATCTGGTCGGGAAGGTGCGAGTCGGAACTTTGGATAAATGTTTTTCCTTGCAGATATTTGTTTTTTGCCAAATAATCGGCTTTGTTGGCATGAATGGAAATCTCTACGGCGTCCATATTCAA
>JAIRTU010000224.1 GCA_031254735.1 Bacteroidales bacterium
TAAAAAAGAAGGTGTAACCATAGTTGACAATATTGAAACGTATGACTACGGAAAATTTGTTCATATTCTTGACGGAGAAGGCAATAAAGTGCAACTTTGGGAACCGATTGACTAAAAAAGACAAACAAAAACAAATAGACGTAGAAATCAACTATCCGAACCACTAACACTGGTTTTGTGTCAGGCGGGTCGAACGTTCCCGTTCGACCTTTTTTTATAAATTTGAGCTTTGTCGCTCGCTTGGAATTTTCTGCCAAAAATCCCGCCCGAACGCAAAGCCGCAAAACGTTAGAAGCAACTCTTCCGAATGTCCGTGCAAACATCAACGTTCGGAAGACCGAAGCAGACATTGTGTAAACTTTTTGGCAATTTACGACTGACACGCCGAAAGAAAAAACTATCTTTGTAGAAATTGATTTAAGAGTGAAAATGATAGAAACAGACGGACTTTTGACCATAAAAGAAGCAAGCGAATGGGCAACACAGCACACTCGTAAAACTGTTACGACAGCAAACATTTCCTATCTCATTCAATACGGACGAATTAAGAAAATTGGCAACAACGGCTCTACGCTAATTGCATTGCAAGACCTCATAAACTATTACAAATTCTACAACGGACAACGTGAAGTTTCATGGAAAGACCAACTGGGCAACGACCTAAATTGGGCTTTATCATTTGACCAATACAAAGAAGCGGAAACGACAAAACACGTTCACCGACTTCATCCATACAAAGGCAAATTTATTCCGCAATTGGTTGAGTATTTTTTAGACAATCACACCGACAATTTCAAAACCGAAACGTACTTCAAAAAAGGCGATATTGTGCTTGACCCGTTTTCGGGAAGTGGCACGACTATGGTGCAAAGTTGTGAATTGGGAATGAACGCAATCGGCATTGATATTTCGGCTTTCAACGCGTTGATAGGAAACAGCAAAGTAACAAAATACGATTTAATAGACGTTCAAAATGAAATCGATAGTATTTCAAAAGCGTTGAAATCATTTTTGGAAAATTCGCATACTACCGAATTTGAAGCAAAATTATCACAAGAACTCTACGAGTTTAACAGCAAGTATTTTCCTGCAACAACTTACAAATACAATTTGCGACAAGGTGAAATCAACGAGAAAGAATACGGTGCAGAGAAGGATAAAGAATTTTTGCCTGTTTACAACAAACTCGTAAAACAATACAACATCAAATTACGCCAAGACAAAGCCGACAATTTTTTGGACAAATGGTATTCGCAACACATCAGAGAAGAAATTGAGTTTGTATTTAACGAAATCAAAAAGATTAAAAACACAGACACAAAAAAGATAGTGAGCGTAATTTTAAGTCGCACTATTCGTAGTTGTAGAGCAACTACACACGCTGACTTAGCTACACTCGTTGAACCAGTTACTACAACGTACTACTGTGCGAAGCACGGCAAAATATGCAAACCTCTTTTTTCAATTCTCAAATGGTGGAGAACTTACAGTAAAGACACCGTAAAACGTCTTGCACAGTTTGACAGTCTAAGAACACAAACGTTCCAAACTTGCTTGACGGGCGATAGCAGAACGATTGATATTTTTGCTGAATTAAAAAAGGAAAATCCCGCATTGGCAAAGTTGGCAGGAAAACAAAAAATCAAAGGCATTTTCTCATCACCGCCTTATGTCGGTTTAATTGACTACCACGAGCAACATGCCTACGCTTATGATTTGTTTGATTTCGAACGTAAAGACGAATTGGAAATTGGTCCGCTTTTCAAAGGACAAGGCAAAGAAGCGAAACAAAGCTATATTCAAGGAATTTCGGACGTTTTGAACAACGCAAAAAAATATCTTGTCAATGACTACGACATTTTTTTAGTTGCAAACGATAAATACAATATGTATCCGATTATTGCCGAAAACGCAGGAATGAAAATCGTTAATCAGTTCAAACGGCCGGTATTAAACCGAACCGAAAAAGACAAAGGAGCGTATTCAGAAATAATTTTTCATCTAAAAAGTCAATAAATGGCACTAACGAAGCAACAAATACAGCAAGTTGAAACAGTTTTGAAGAACAGTTTACGAAATAAATTTCAAAATTATAATCCCGAACCCGCTTCAATGCCTTTTCACACAAGGCTTTTGGGAAAGGACAGAATCGCGTTGTTCTCGTTTATTCATTCGCTAAACACAAATTTTGGGACAAGCATTTTTGAACCTGTTGCATTGGCTTTAGCTTCAACAACATTCAAAGAAGCAAAAACGCAAGCCACCGCAGGAACAAAAATCAGCGAAAAAGCGCAACGAGTTATCCAAGACATTATGGACGACTTGACAGCCGCCAATTCTAAGCCAAACAAATTGGACGAAATTGAAGCGATTAGAGAAGTTGCACAAACAGGAACAATGAAAACTGTAAAACCAACCAAAGTTGATATTTGGTTGCAAAGCCACGACAAT
The DNA here is from genome assembly GCA_031254735.1 of Bacteroidales bacterium. Next base: position 2,452 of record JAIRTU010000224.1, read on the forward strand.
CAATTTTACTTGTTTGACATCAAAACCGCAAAGCCAAACAAAGGAGGTTTCAAAGAATTTAAGCGAACACTTTTAGAATGGACAGCATGTATTTTGGCTGAAGATCCAAAGGCAATAATCAATACGTTAATTGCAATTCCTTACAATCCTTACGAACCCAAACCTTATTCACGTTGGACAATGGCAGGAATGTTGGATTTACAAACCGAACTGAAAGTTGCCGATGAATTTTGGGATTTCCTTGGTGGACAAGGAACATATTTACAACTGTTAGATATTTTTGAACGTGTTGGCATAGAGCTTCGACCAGAAATTGATGATTATTTTGCACGATACAACAATAGAGTACGAACCTAACAAGCAGTTTGGCGTCATGCGGATGCACGTTCGTAAAAAACTTTTGATAAATTTCCCATCGTTAAGCTCCCATTCCCGCACCGAACACCAAGCTGCCAAAGCGTTAGCAACGAGCCAACAACATTGAATAAACATACATTGATATGGCTGATATTTTGGATTATAAGAAAGTGTATAAGGAACTATATTTTCCAAAAACTGTTCCTATGACAATAAAGGTTCCTGAAATTACGTTCGCGGCTGTTGACGGAAAGGGAGACCCAAATGAGGAGGAGGGAGAATACAAAAGGGCGATTGAATTATTGTACAGCATTCAATATACAATAAAAATGAGTAAAAAGAAACAGTCTGTGCCTGAAGGATATTTTGACTATGTTGTTCCTCCTCTTGAGGGGTTCTGGACAGTTGAAGATAAGAAAGATATAAGAAATAAATCAAAATTTATATGGACTGCCGCCATAAGGCTGCCGGAGTTTGTTGACAAGAAAGTGTTTGATTGGGCTTGCCGTGAGGTGACAAACAATAAGAAGATAAACACGGACAGGGCTAAATACATGAAAACGGAAGAGGGGTTGTGTGTCCAGTGTATGCACATCGGTCCGTTTGATGAAGAACCGAAAACAATTGCCATTATGGAAAAGTATATGGACGAAAATAATCTGATGAATGACATAGGCGAAAACAGACATCACCATGAAATATATTTATCCGACTTCAGAAAGGTGGCGAAAGAAAAGCTAAGGACAATAGTAAGAATACCCGTTAGGGAAAAATAACAGAAAAGCCCGTAAGTATTTACGGATAAAAACCCAACAAACATGTCGAAAAGAAAAAAAAGTAAACGCGGTATATATCTGGCTGTTCTGCTGGCTGCAGTGGCAGCGGTGGTTGTATATTTCCTATTCAGATCCGGCTCCGAATCCGGAATGTCGGTACAGTCCGAAGCGATGGAAATCCCTTTCCGCAAGCAGGGGGAACTCTTCTTTACAGGCCGGC
>JAIRTU010000235.1 GCA_031254735.1 Bacteroidales bacterium
GGGAATAATACAACGATTATATGTTCCGGTAACGGCATCGTTGTATGCCCTAAACCACTGATTTCAAAAGTACTGCAAAAAAATAATGACAAAATTGCGGAAAAAATTCATAGAGCCATAGACGATGGTTTTACAAATGGGGAATTTGTTTTTGAAGCATTTGCCTGTACATGGAAAGACGGAGAAAAATACACAGTGAGAGATAGAGGACATGCAGTACCTGTCTATAATTATCACTTGGATATTGAATGGGACAACGACACCTTGAAAGCTGTTAATGACCTGTCTATCAAAGCATTTCAAAATCCTGTGCAAAACCGGCTCACGGTTGAATTTTCCATGCCGATAAATGACATGGTGAATATAAAGATTATCGATGCGGAAGTAAGTTTGCATTGGCAATCGGAAACGTATGTTTCAGATGACACTTACACCTTGCCGGAATCGGTTATACATGCTTTGAAGCCGGGTACATATTTAATTATATGTACAAAAGATGACGCCATGATTAGTGCAACATTTGTAAAACAGTAAAATACAAGTATTCACTTTTTGTTTAATTTTTAAAACCAAAAAGCAACATCTTCATTATCAATACGGATCGACGTCGATATTGATTTTGACAGATTTGAAAGCCTGTTCGGAAAGCAGTTTCTTTATTTGTGAAGCAATAAAATGTTTATAACTTTTCAATTGCTTATTAACAGGCAGTTTTATTAAAATATCTTTTTGGTATAAGTTTTTGATTCTTATAATGTTGGGATATTCGGGTCCCAATACAAAATTGTTTAAAGAAGATTTTAAATTGCATGCCAACACCATAGAAGCTCGATCTAACAGAGGTTGGTTTTTGTGTTTGAGGGTTATTTTTACCAATCGCGAAAGCGGCGGATAAAAAAAGGACGTTCTTTCGTACAACAATCGATTGTAAAGAGAATAATAATCATTATCTTTCAAGTATTTAAATACCTCATGGTGAGGATTATAGGTTTGAATTAATACTTGTCCCTGTTTGTTTTTTCTGCCTGCACGTCCGCTTACCTGCATCATCAACTGAAAACTCCGTTCCATTGAACGAAAATCGGGATAATGCAACATATTGTCGGCATTGAGTATCCCGACAAGGCTCACATTGTCGAAGTCTAAACCTTTGGTAACCATTTGTGTACCAATTAAAATATCTATTTTTCCGTTTTCAAGTCCCGACAATATTTTTCGATACGCGTTTTTGCTTCGTGTGGAATCGTGATCCAAGCGGGCAACTCGTGCCTGCGGAAAAAACAGTTTGATTTCTTCTTCTATTTTTTCCGTTCCAAATCCGCGAGTTTCCAAGACAACATGCTCGCATTGTGGACATTTCGACGGAACTCTTTCGTGGTATCCGCAGTAATGACAACGCAATTCGTTTCGATATTTATGATACGTCAGGGTAACATCGCAATGTTTGCATAAGGGAACATGATTGCAAAGTTCACATTCCAAATGCAGCGAAAAACCCCTTCTGTTCTGAAACAAAATAATCTGTTCCTGCTTTTCCAAAGCCTCTTCCATGGCAGAGAGCAAGGTTTGTGTGTAATGCGAATGCAGCCTGCCTTTGTTTTGCTCGGCACGAATATCAACCAATGTTATATTCGGAAGCTGCAAACCGCCATACCGATGAAGAAGAGAAACCAAACCGTATTTTTTGCGTTGTGTATTGTAATATGTTTCTAATGAGGGCGTTGCTGTTCCAAAACAAATTTTGGCATGATGCAGACCGGCAAGTACCACTGCCGCATCGCGAGCATTGTAATGCGGCGTCGGGTCGAATTGCTTATAGGAATAATCGTGTTCCTCGTCCACGATGATCAAACCTAAATTGCTGAAAGGCAAAAAAACAGCAGACCTCGCACCCAAAATAATCCGGTAATTTTTGTCTGATCCGTTCGATACGGCGTTCCATATTTCGATACGTTCCAAATCGTTGAAATTGGAATGATAAACGCCTGCCGTATCGCCAAAATAAGCACTCAAACGGTTGATTATCTGCGTAGTAAGAGCAATTTCGGGCAAAAGATACAATATCTGTTTCCCTTGATCGAGCGTTTCCTGTATCAACTTGATATACAATTCGGTTTTCCCGCTGCCTGTTACTCCGTGAAGCAAGACCTTATCCTGACTTTGAAATAAAGATTTCAGATTATCCAACGCCTCTTGCTGATGTGCATTTAACTCGATCGATGAAGCGGAATATTTTTGTTGATATGTTGATAAACGACTTATTTCCAGCACATTAGAAACAAGTGTTTCTTTCTTTATCAATGCTGCCAACCTGCTTTCGGTTACTTTTTCGTTTTGCAAAAAATCTGATTTGCGAACAACTTGCGTTTTTTCTTGTTGCAGTTTAGACAAAAACAGCAACAACACATCGGCTTGCTGCTGTGTGCGTTTCGATTTTTCCAATTCGTCCAGCAAAGACGAAAGAGCGGTTTGCGATGTTTTATAAGGCTCGTTCAGCGATAAAAAA
>JAIRTU010000255.1 GCA_031254735.1 Bacteroidales bacterium
TAATACAGTTCTCCATACAGCGTATGAGAATCTGCCGCATACGTAATAAAGGTAGAGCCGTCTTTGGACGCACCTTTGGTTACGATAAAATTAGTACATGCCTCTGCCACATTGTTTCCTAACAACAATATGGAGGCAACCGCTGCAAAAATCAATTTCTTCTTATTCATTGGAATTTCTATTTTGGTTTTTAAATTTAAATTAATTTCCCTGTAATTTTTTAATATATGTTTCCAGATTGGTGATATATTCTTTTATAGTATAGTTTTCATCAACGCAGAATGTCAGATCGTAGTAGTTGTAATGTTTTCTATTTCTTCCTATCCGCAAATCGGCATTTATCAAAGTTTTGAGATACAACGCCAATGTGTCGGAACTTCTGTCCACATCTATAAAAAAATGATGATACAGCCGTTTCACTTCTTTTTGAACATGACTGTTGAGCAATCCGGTAAAACTGATGTCTTTCTTATAGATAATGTATATATCTGCGTTGTTTGATATTGCCACAGGTGTTTTTTTCTGATTGAAAAAATAAACCACAGACACGTTTTTCCCGCTTTTTTTTAGATAATTAATGCTTTCTATCAACTCTTTGTGCTTTTTTTCTCCATGATATGTGGCAAAAACACATATATTTTTTGTCGCATCAAATGAAGATATCCGTATTTGTTCGGTCTTTCTTTTGTCCACAAAGTGTGTCAATCGCTGATTTATGTAATATCTCCGAATAAAATTCATGTCTTAATTTTGCCTGCAAAGGTACAACTTTTTTCCATTACAGACCACAACACACTTTCCTTTCCCGCCCCACCTGTCTGAACGGTGCTTAAAATTGTCTGAACGGGGATTTATATGATTATCGTTATTAACCCTCTGCCACCACCTACTGTTACTCATTATTCAGACTGTTGTTGTGTTGCCTTCGTAGTGTTCGACTTTCTTTTTGAAGGCGGGCGAGATGACTTTCGAGGTGTTGGTTGCTCTGTTGTAGCCCGACATGACAGAGAAGCAGGTACTTTTTACGTTTTCGGTGTTGTTGTCGACAATGCGTTGTATCAATTTGATGCTTTTGTTGCCGATGTCGATAATCTTGGATTCCACACGAATATCATCGCCAAAAAGGATAGATTCCATAAAATCGCATTCGGTGCGGACAACCACTTTATCCATTTCTTCCCAATCGGTGGCTTCGTGTAGCTCTTTCAAATAGTGGATTCTTCCTATATCGTAATACGAATAAATCACACCATTGTTCACATGCCCGAAAGGGTCAAGGTCTGTCATGCGAATTTGAATGTTTATTTTATTTCTGAACAGTATATCTTTGGTTTCCATACAAAATAATTATTATGCTGTTTCTTTGTTGTCGGTTATGTCGGCAGACAGGATTATTTCTTTTATAACGCGGCATACTTCTTTTATTTCTTCTTTTGTGATGATCAACGGAGGCGAAATCCGCATGGCGGCGTCGCAAAACAAAAACCAATCGCTGAGAATGCCGTTTTCCAAACATTTATGAATAACATGAAAGTTGAAAGCTCTGCTGTTGAAGTCCAACGCTATCATCAGTCCTTTTCTTCGGAATGTTTTCACCTGCGGCAGATTTGCCAATTGCAACTCGAAGAGTTTTCCTTTTTCTTCTGCTGTTTTATACAGTTTATCCCGTTCGATAATATCCACCGAAGCTAAAGCGGCGGCACAACAAAGCGGGTGTCCGCCAAAGGTGGTCATGTGTCCCAAAACAGGATTAAAGGTAAGCGCCGACATAATCTCTTTGGACGCAATAAAAGCCCCGACAGGCATTCCGCCGCCCATCGCTTTTGCCAGCGTGATTATATCGGGGACAACGCCGGTTTGTTCAAAGGCAAACATTGTTCCTGTACGTCCGAAGCCTGTTTGAATTTCATCAAAGACAAGTAAGGTGTTGGTTTCGTCGCAGCGCTCGCGGACTTTCTTCCAATACTTTTTATCGGCATAACGCACGCCTGCCTCGCCTTGAACCACTTCCACCACAAAAGCCGCTGTTTCGGTGGTGATCTTCTCCAAATCTTCTTCCACACCAAAGCGAATGCGGCAACATTCGGGAAGAAGCGGTTGAAACGCCTGCACAAAATCATCATTCCCCATCAGACTCATCGCACCGCAGGTAGAACCATGATACGCATTTTCGCAAGACGCCAATCCGGTTTTATGAGTAAATCGTTTTGCCAGCTTGATAGCACCTTCGATGGCTTCCGCACCCGAATTGACAAAATAAACGCTGCTCAAATTCTCCGGCAAGAGGCTTGCCAGACGTTGTGCCAGCTTCACTTGCGGTGTTTGTATCATTTCTCCGTACACCAACAGGTGCATGTATTTCTCTGCCTGATTGTGGATTGCCTTTACCACTTCGGGGTTGCAATGCCCGACGTTACTCACCGAGATGCCCGAAATAATATCCATATACGATTTTCCTTCGGGAGTATACAGGTATATTCCTTCGGCTCTTTCTATTTCTATCGCCAAAGGTTCGGGCGACGTCTGTGCTACGTAACGATAAAATAATTCTCTGAGATTCATTGTTTCTTTGTTTTATTTTGAAATAATCAAACTGCTCATGCGGTCTTCCGTAAGCATTTCGTTGGCTAATTCGAGCAGTTCGGTTTCGGTAATGGCGCGAATGTTATGGACAATGGTGGGAATATCTTCCACCAAATCGAAGAGCAGATGATTTTTCGCGATGGAAAGCATCTCGGAGAGGTTCGATTCGTATGCGATGCAGGTCTGTCCTATCAGTTGGAGTTGCGACCGGTGCAATTGCAGTGTTCCCAATTTGTGTTCACGCAGTTTCTTCATTTCTTTTCCTGCCAACTCAAAGCAGCGTTCTATGTTTTTATGGTCTGCCCCGATATAAACGGTAAACAGTCCCACATCACTCAAAGCAGAATAGGTAGATTCTATATGATAGACATATCCTGTTTTCTCGCGTATTGCCAAATTGAGGCGGGAGTTCAAGCCCTGTCCGCCCAGAATATTGTTGAGCAGGGTAGCCGTGTGATTTTTATGTTCATTATAATTGGGCAACGCCCGACCGACAATAGCATGAGCCTGATTGGTGTGCATTTTTATCTTTTTGTGTCTCGGCTCAAATTGCGAAAAGGCAATGCGTTGAAAAGTCCGTTGATTGACGGCAACAGAGGCAAAATATTTTTCTATGGTCTTCACGCATTGTTCAAAAGGGATATTGCCCACAACGGCGATCAACATTTGGTCGGTGTTGTACGTCCGCTCCATGAAATGAAATATTTTCTTTTGATTAATTTTCTTAATGTCTTTCAATGTTCCCAAGATGTTCGTCCCCAGGGAATGATTTTGAAAGATGAGGTTTTCAAATTCATCAAAGATCAATTCGGAAGGGGTGTCTTTGTAGAGTTTGATTTCTTCTTTCACCACTTCTTTTTCTGTTTCTATGTCTTTTGTGTGAAAGGTGGAACGAAACAGAATATCGGCGAGCAGTTCCATACATCGCGGAAAATATTCATTGAGTGCCGAGGCGTAGAAAAAAGTTTCTTCTTTGGTGGTATAGGCATTCAGGTCGCCGCCCACATTTTCGAGATAAGACAACACTTGATACGTATTGCGTTTGTGTGTTCCTTTAAAGATGACATGCTCAATAAAATGGGCGATACCGGCTTCGTTTTCGTTTTCGTCTCTTGTGCCGGTATTCACCACCACGCCGGCGTGCGTTATCGAAGACGCCACCTGCTTGTGGATAATGCGTATTCCGTTATTGAATAGTTTATAATTATAAGTCAATTTATCGTCGTTCATATCTGCCTAAAACCGAAAGTCGCAAAGGTAAGAAAAATTTGTGAA
>JAIRTU010000057.1 GCA_031254735.1 Bacteroidales bacterium
GAAGCCTTTCATTAAAATGATCGTGCAATCTTTCTTTTAAGAACGATACGAAAGCAGTGAATAACGAAGAGTAAACAGCAACACATTAACGAAGCGAGATAGATATTTTGAGGTAAAAACAACAAAATTTTCAGATAAAAATGACAAAAGAAAAAGCAACACAAACAAAGCATCTTGACCTTTTGAAGAGGCGAAAAAGCATGCAAAAAGCCGCTTACAAGGCATCTGAATGCGGAAAAATATTTTTTCAATTTTACTTGCATATCTCAAAAAAAGGTGTAAACACACACACACACACACACACACACACACACACACAACTCGCGCGTAATGTATACTTTTTTTCATACAAAACACAAGACCTTTTCTTCTTTTTCATAGAAAAGGTTTTTTGGTCTGTTTGCTTTAAAAACATGACTCCTCTTTGTACATATATATACGGAACGCAAGCACAAAATGAAAATACAATAAAAAATATAATCAAAAATTAATTTATATCATGGAAACCAATTACAGTGCAACAGAAAACAAAGAACAGACTCAAATAGTAGACAACAACATGAAAGAAATTCCTATTGGAGAAATAGTTTGTAACAGAATGAAATACGAAGGGCGATCGAAAAAATGGCTGGCAAGAAAGCTTGGTTATAGCAAAGATCGCTTATATCGAGCACTTAAAAGAGAGTATATGAGTACGGAAGTATTACTGCAAATTTCCATTGCTATGGATCATGACTTTTTTTCATATCTAACAGAGTATTATAATAATAAAAAGAGAGAAACAGCTCAAACAAATGAGGAAAACACTCCTCCGTCTACTCTTTCACAATAGATTGTGGGCTTGCGTTCTGTTTTTTTCGCTTTTTTGTTGAGTTTCTCGTTGTTGCTGAAGCGACAACGTAAGATTTCTTTGGTTTTGAAAATATTTTCCTTGAAAACGCTGTTAAACAGATAATAAAAAATGCTATCTTTGCACTTCATTATGTTTCAGGAGAGGATATGAACAAATTATTTGAGTTTGAGCAGGAAAAGTTTGTCGATGAGGGATATACCTACGATGATGTATTATTAGTTCCGGCATACAGCGAAGTATTGCCGCGCGAAGTTGATCTTTCAACCTTTTTTACAAGGAATATAAGTTTGAATATTCCTGTTGTCTCGGCGGCTATGGATACCGTTACCGAGTCGAAATTGGCGATTGCCATTGCACAGGAGGGCGGCATTGGGGTGATACATAAAAATATGTCTATCGAAGCCCAAGCCATAGAGGTAAAAAAAGTAAAACGTGCCGAAAACGGCATGATAATCAACCCTGTTACCATCGATCACAATGCGGTTGTGGGCGAGGCTCTTGCTTTGATGAAAGATTATCATATTGGCGGGATTCCTGTGGTGGACAGCGAAAACAAGTTGAAAGGCATCGTAACCAATCGGGATTTGCGTTTCGAGCGACAACTCACTCGCCCGATTAAAGAAATAATGACCCAAAAAGTCATCACTATTTCTGAGTTTAGCAATTTTGAAAAGGCAGCTGATATTTTGAAAGAACACAAGATAGAGAAATTGCCTGTGGTCGATAAAGAGAATTGTGTTATCGGGCTAATCACATACAAAGATATTCTCAAAATAAAACAACGTCCCAACGCCTGTAAAGATTCTATGGGCAGGTTGCGGGTAGCGGCGGCAGTGGGAACGGCTGCCGACACCATGGACAGAGTAGACGCATTATTTAAGGCAGGCGTTGACGCTATCGCTTTGGATACGGCTCACGGACACTCAAAAGGCGTTATGGAGATGGGGAAAAGAATCAAACAGAAATACCCCGAATTAGAGTTGATCATCGGAAACATCGTTACGCCGCAAGCCGCCAAAGATTTGGTAAAAGTGGGTGCAGATGCGGTAAAGGTGGGCATAGGGCCCGGCTCTATTTGCACCACACGCATTATTGCGGGCGTGGGCTTTCCTCAATTGGCGGCTGTGTATGCCATTGCAAAAGCCTTGCGCGGTTCGGGCGTTCCTGTAATTGCCGATGGCGGTATCCGTTATTCGGGTGATATTGTAAAAGCGTTGGCGGCAGGGGCTTCAACGATTATGGCAGGCTCTTTGTTTGCGGGATTGGACGAATCGCCGGGCGAAGCCATTATTTTTGAAGGAAGAAAATATAAGGCATATCGCGGAATGGGTTCTTTGGACGCCATGCAACAAGGCTCGAAAGACCGTTATTTTCAGGAAGATGAAGACAGTGTGGAAAAGCTTGTCCCGGAGGGCATTGTGGGACGAGTTCCGTACAAAGGCAGTCTTTCGGAGATTTTGCACCAGATGATAGGCGGGTTGCGTTCCGGCATGGGATACACCGGCTCGAAAGATATTACGGAATTGCAAAAAGCTCGTTTTGTGAAGATTACAAGTGCGGGCGTTGTGGAAAATCACCCGCATGATGTTACCATTACTCGCGAAGCACCAAATTATTCAAGATAAAATATGATTTTTTTAGACAGTAAATATAAATTAAACAATTAACATAAATTAAAAATTAGATATTATATTGGTATGAAAATAATTGCAAAAAACTTGTTAGCAGGATTTATTTGTATGATCTCTTTCGTTTCTTATGCTCAAACCGACGATCCTGTCGTGATGAAATTGGGAAAGGAAAACATTAAGTTGTCGGATTTTATCAATACGTATTCCAAGAATAACGATTTGAAAAAAACCACTTCGCAAGAACTTCGTGATTATATAGATTTATATGTAAATTTCCGTTTAAAATATGCGGAAGCCGAAGCGTTGCGATTGGATACTATCAAAGTTTTGCAGGAAGAACTCTCGCTCTACCGCAAACAGGCGGCTGAAAAATATCTTACCGACAAAGAAGTGAGCGATAAATTGGTGAACGAAGCCGAAGAACGTATGCAATGGGATATTCGTGCGAGCCATTTGTTGAAACAGGTATATCTGGACGCTCTCCCTGCCGATACGCTGAAAGCATACAACGAGGTTATGAAACTCCGCAGTCGGATATTGAAAGGCGAACCGTTTTCTGCGGTAGCAGCGGCAGAATCGGACGACCGATCGGCACAAGACCAAAAATCGGCGGGAGGAGAAATTATCCGCAAAGGAAACGGAGGCGATTTGGGTTATTTTACGGTTTTCGATTTGATTTATTCTTTTGAAACGGGGGCGTTTAAAACTCCTGTCGGAAACATTTCAATGCCGGTACGTTCGGAGTACGGCTATCATCTGATTTATGTTCAGGACAAAAAACCTGCTTTGGGAAAGATAAAAGCAACACAATTGTTTTTTCCTTTCAACAACAATCAAAATTTAACTCCGTCGGAGAAAGCACAAAATGCGGCAGACGTTGAGAAAAAAGCCAAAGAAGCGTATGAAGAGCTGACAAAAGGCATGTCGTTGGAAGATGCCGCCGAAAAATATTTGGGTTCAAACGAAAAACCCGGCAATCTGCATTTGTTTGGCTGCAATAAGTATGAGGGGGATTTTATAAACGGATTTTACGGTTTGAAAACAGGCGAGATCAGCAAACCTGTCAAAACGGCTGTGGGCTGGCATATTGTCCGAATTGACGAGGCAAACCCTGTGGTTTTAGATGAACAGACACGCAGTTATGTGAAAAACAGAATCTTGCGAGATTCGCGATCCGACAAAAGCAGAGACGCATTTATCGAGCGGGTGAAGAAAGAAAATAATTTCAAAGAAGCCCCTGCGGATAAGAAAACGAAAAAAACGCCATTGGAAGATTTTTACGCTGTGGTCGATACCTCTATCACGGCGGGAACGTGGACAAGAGATAAAGCCGAAAACCTGAACAAAATCATGTTTACTTTTGCGGAAAAAAATTATACGCAACAGGATTTTGCCAATTATCTGCAAGATAATCAGTTTAGAGGGGCAAAAGACGTGGACACGAAAATATTGGTAAATCTTTCCTATAAACAGTTTGTCGACTATACGGTGGTTGCCTACGAAGACGCATTATTGGAACAGAAATATCCCGAATTTGCTTCTCTGATGAAAGAATACAAAGAAGGCATTCTTTTATACGAATTGAACGAGCAAAAAGTATGGAAAAGAGCCGAAATAGATACGATAGGGTTAAATGCTTATTATCAAACTATTAAGCAAGATTATTTGTATCCTGTGCGTCTGGAAACCGAATATTTTCGCAGTGTGGACGGAACAATTACCGCAAAAGCCGCTTCCATGCTGAAAAAAGGCATTCCGACCGAAAAACTGCTTGCCAAGTTGAACAAGAAAAACGTTAACTTGCTCGTTGATACGGTTGTTTTTTGGCAGGGACAAAATAAAGATTTCGACGCCACAGTAGATTGGTCGAAAATAAAAGAGGAAACCGTTTTTGTAAATACCGGCGAAAACGAATTGGCTCGCATAAAAAATGTGTTACCTCCTTCGCCCAAGCCTTTGTCGGAAGTGAAAGGTATGATTGTTTCTCTGTATCAAGATGTTTTGGAAAAACAATGGATAGAAGACCTCCATAAGAACAACAGTATTTGGATTGATTATACTGTGATTTTATCCATTCTGAAAAAATAATATGCGTATTCCCGTTTTTATCAAATCCATATTGTTGGGCAGTGTTGCGTGTCTGTTGACAAATTGCAACAGAAGTACGGAAGATGTTGTGGTAGAAGTATATAATCGCCAATTGACCCGCGAAGACCTGCAAAAAATGATTCCCGCTTTCGACCCAAACAGCGACAGTGTGATGGTGCGGCAGGAATATATCGATGCGTGGATTGCTCGGCAAGCCCTGTTGCAAGAGGCTGAAAATTATCTTTCGCCGAAAGAAAAAAAGTTCGAGAAAGAAGTGGAAGAATACCGCCAATCGCTTGTGATACATGCCTACGAGAAAAAACGGACAGAACAACTCTTAGACAAAAACGTTGCGGAAGAAGAAATAAATCGCTATTACGAGCAGCACAAAAGCAATTTCAGGTTGCGGCAGCCTATTATCAAAATCAATTATTTGAAGTTCCCTTTCGATTCGCCCATTATCAAATCGGCAAAGCCGCTGCTTTTCACGTTTGAACGTTCTGAGAGCGAATTAAATAAATTGGAAAGCCTTGTCAGCGGGCATGCAACCAATATTTATCTGTCTGACGATTGGCTGCTGTTTGAAGATATTTTGAAAGAAATTCCTCTTGACAAAGAAAAATCACCGTCCAAAGGACAGACTTTTGAAATATCCGACAGCGTGAATACCTATCTTGTGCAAATTTTAGACTTTCAAATAAATGAAGGATATTCTCCCATAAACATTGAAAGAGAGAATATTATCTACACCGTTTTGCAGGATCGCCGCATGAAAATACTCCTTGACTTGCGGGAAGATGCGGTGAAAAAAGCAAAAGAAACAGGAGAAGTGTTGTCATATTGAGCTTGGGAAAAATGAAAATATGTTCTTATATATATAAAGGTATATGTTTTGTGTTTTCCAAGCTGTTTATTTTTCTGATACGTTTTTATCAATTATGTATCTCTCCGCTTTTTCCGTCAACCTGCCGTTTTGTGCCTACCTGCTCGACCTACGGACTGGAAGCCATTCGGAAATATGGAGCATTCAAAGGCGGCTGGCTGGCGTTGAAACGCATTTTGTCGTGTAACCCCTGGGGAAAAAGCGGATACGATCCGCTGCCCTGAACAAAATCGCCCTATGAACGGAGACCCGAAACTGTATCAACTTTTGGACGAGCTTTCGATTGAATTTCAATATATTGAACACCCGCCCGCCCCAACAATAGAAATCGCAAAGCAATATTGGAAAGGATATGATGCCAAACATTGCAAAAATCTCTTTTTCCGAAACCATAAAGGCAACAAACATTTTTTGGTCTTGCTCGATTGCGACCGAAACATGAATATACACAGCCTCGAAAAAATCCTCAAACAGGGAAAACTCAGTTTCGCCTCCGAACATCGCCTGATGAAATATTTGGGACTTACTCCCGGCTCGGTTACACCCTTCGGACTGATAAACGACAGCGAACATCATGTGCATGTCTTTTTGGATAAGACGTTGCAACAATCTGATACTTTGAGTTTTCATCCTTGCATCAACACCGCTTCGCTAATAATCAAACGCCACGACCTTCTCCGTTTTTTAGATCATTGCCAAAATTCATACGAATGGGTAGCGTTGTACCTCGATGA
>JAIRTU010000028.1 GCA_031254735.1 Bacteroidales bacterium
TTATTGGTATGTATTGAAGAATCGATTAAAAAAAGCAAATAGCGAAGTCCTTACAAATTGTAAGGGGTTGAAATTAGTTGCACCTGACGGAAAAAAACGCGAAACAGATTGCCTTGATGCAAAGGGCATTGTCGAATTGGCAAAGAATTTTCCAAACAACAAGGCAATGAAATTCCTCGATTGGTTTCTTTACAGCGACAATACTATTGACGGTCAGAGCAAAAAGAAAGCCTATTCTTTGTTTGAAAGCGGCATTTTGGCAAGTTTAGAACCCGGAAGCATAAAATGTCTGCAACAAATTCACGCTTATCTGTTTGGCGGACTTTACGATTTCGCAGGACAAATACGCACCAAAAATATCAGCAAAGGCGGATTTACCTTTGCAAATGCACTCTATTTTCCTGCTATTTTGAAAACAATAGAAAACATGCCCGAAACAACTTTCAACGAAATTTTGGATAAATATGTGGAAATAAATGTTGCTCACCCGTTTATGGAAGGAAACGGACGAACGTCACGAATATGGCTCGACTTAATGCTCAAACGTTCACTCAAAAAATGTGTGGATTGGAGTAAGATAGACAAAAATGATTATCTGGAAGCCATGCGTAAAAGCGTTTCAAATGCCGATGATATTAAAATGTTGATAAAAAACGCTTTGACAGGCAAAATCAACGACCGCGAAATGTTTATCAAAGGAATTGATTACTCGTATTATTATGAAGAAAATTAAAAAAATGCAACAACGATCACGCAGAATATGAGATATAAAATAGTTATATTTTTGGCTTTTTTTATGGCGACGTCGGTTGCGGGATTGGCTCAATCGAAAGCAGATCGCATTTGTGGTTTGTATTACGTGGAAGACCCTGAAACCGGCGAGGGTTCACAAATTCAAATCTACAAAACTTCCAACGGATTGTATGAGGGGAAAGTGGTTTGGATGCAGTATCCCAATCTCCCCGACGGCAAACCGCGTCGAGATGTGAAAAATCCCGATCCGCAAAAACGAAATCAAACCAATGTGGGGATTGTCATTGTGAAAGGCTTTGTTTATGACGCCTCCGATGATGAATGGGAAAACGGCAGCATTTACAACCCGACTTCGGGGAAAACGTATCGCTGTTTTATGAAATTTGAATCGGATAACAAACTCAAAGTCAGAGGATATTTGGGCGTGTCTTTGTTGGGAAAAACCATTATTTGGACAAAAGAAACAAATTTGCGAAAATGATAAGTCAACAGGAGATAATACAATATATTCGCGAAGCCAAAAACGGCAAACTCTCTCATTTTGAAGACGAAAAGCAGGCGATTGCATTTGCGTTGAACTGCATTGACCTGACTTCTCTGGAAAGCACGGATACCGATACGAAAATTGAAAATTTATGTCGGCAGGCGTTGCGCTATCGTCCGCAGACGGCAGGCGTGTGTGTGTATCCCGTGTTTGTAAAATCGGCAAAAACGGCTCTGAAAGACTCTCCGATTAAAGTTGTTTCGGTGGCGGGAGGTTTTCCTTCGGGACAAAGTCCTCTTTCTGCGAAGCTGGAAGAGGTAAAATATGCTCTTGATCGGGACGCCGACGAAATAGACACAGTGTTTCCGCAAGGATTATTTTTCGAGAAAAAATACGATCTTATTTCTCGGCAGATAAAAGAAATAAAAGACTTGTGCGGAGATAAAAAACTGAAAGTTATTTTGGAAACAGGACAACTGCAAAGCGTGGAAAACATTATCAAAGCAAGCTCTCTTGCCATAGAAGCAGGTGCTGATTTTATCAAAACATCAACAGGGAAAACGGCGGTCAATTCAACGCCCGAAGCCTTTGTGAGCATGCTTTGGGTCATCAAACTGCATTATGAGAAAACAGGAAAACAAATCGGCGTCAAACCGGCGGGCGGGATTCAAGATGTGGAAACAACGCTTCTCTACATCAAATTGTTGGAGAAGACAGCAGGCGAAAAATGGCTGACCAACAATTATTTCCGCATAGGTGCAAGTCGGTTGGCAGAGCATTTGGCAAATTTTCTGCAATGAAAAAACATGTTTTGCAAAACCGGTTGAAATCTTGTGCGTGAAAGCTGTTTTGGCGATAAAATACAGGAGTCGGATTATATTTTACGTCATGGAGCGAAAGGGATAGAAAAAATGTGTAAATTTGCACGCTGAAAAAAATAGTTATTTTGATGAGAAAAATCATACAACAAATAATCTTTTTGGCTGTGTTTCTGACAATTTCGCCGGCTCTTGTGGCACAGATAAGTCATGGCGGTAAGCCTCACAGTTTTCAAAAAAATCTCTTTTTGCAAAGGTTGCAGCCTGAAACAATGCCTTATCAGGATAATGATTTACTGATAGAAAAAGAACGGTATGTATCCAAAACCAAAGCCGACTTTACGTTTGGAGAAGAAATACCGGTGAATTACACGTTGGAAAATTCGGGCGTTTGGGATACGCTTCCCGACGGTTCTCGCTTGTGGCGATTGGGAATATATTCAGCGAATGCGTATTCTTTAAATTTGGTCTTTGATACGTTTTATATTCCTGCGGGGTCTAATCTGTTTATTTATACGGCAGATAAATCGTTTGTCAGAGGGTCGTTTACCGAAGAAAACAACAATCGATGGGGAAATTTTGCTACGGCTTTGTTTCCCAATGATGAAATTGTGTTGGAATATTACGAACCGGCAAACAACAAAGGTTTGGGGAAAATCAACCTGACAACGGTGGTACACGGATATAAGGATTTTTTCTTCAAACAGGGAACATACGGATCGGCGGTGGGCAACTGTCATATAAACGTAAACTGTTCGGAGGGGAATAATTTTCAATTGGTAAAAAGAGCCGTTGCGTTGATATTGTCGTATGGTTCGGCACTTTGCACAGGCACATTGATCAACAATACGGCACAAGACGGAAAACCCTATTTTTTAACGGCAAATCATTGTTTGGGGAGCAATCCGTCTCGTTGGGTGTTTGTTTTCAATTACGAATCTTCCGACTGTAAAGAAGATATTCAACAGCCGATTTATTCGTACAATGGGGCAACATTGGTTGCTACGCATACACATTCCGATTTTGCGTTGCTGTTGTTGAACGATACTCCCGCCAAAGAAGCGATGCCTTATTATGTCGGTTGGGACAGGCGAAATATTGCGGTGGCAGGAACGGCAGGCATTCATCACCCTTTGGGAGATTTGAAAAAAATATCGGTAAGCAAATCATTGATAAGAAGTTCCAAATGGGAAGACAGCGATCGGACTTTCCCGAACAATACGCATTGGGAAGTGGTGGTGTGGAACAAAGGCACTACCGAAGGAGGTTCTTCGGGTTCGGGGCTGTTTAATGTTTTTCAACAGCTTATCGGACAATTGCACGGCGGACACGCCGGCTGTTCGGGAACAAATCCCAATGGATATGGTGATTGGTACGGAAAATTTTCTTATTCGTGGACAAATGGCAACAGCGCCGATCACAATCGTTTGGATTATTGGTTAGACCCGGTAAACAGCGGAATTGAGGTTTTGAACGGATACAATCCTGTCGGGGTCAATACTGTTGATTACGACAAAACAGAAGATAAAATAAGTGTTTTTCCCAATCCTGCAAGCGACAAAATTAGTCTGGAAGCCGATGTCGAGATGTTTTTCTGTGCCATATATGCCGTTGACGGACAATATTTGGAAGAAATACCGATACATTCTCCGAAAACGGATATTTGGCTGAATTCGTACGCCACAGGAATTTATTTGTTTAAAATAAAAACAGAAAAAGGATTGGTACATAAAAAGATAGTCATTCGGAAATAATTCGGAACGGAACAAGTAATGATGAACAGCAATGAAACAATTATTTAAACTGTTTAAAATAAAAAAGACAACAAGATTGTCGATTGTTTTTGCCTGTTTGTTTCTGACAATTTCGCCGGCTCTTATCGCACAGGTAAGTCATGGGGGTAAGCCTCACAGTTTTCAAAAGAGTCTTTCTCTGCAAAGGTTGCAGCCCGAAAAAATGCCTTATCAGGATAATGATTTATTGATGGAAAAAGAAAAAAATCTGTCGGAAGCCGAAATCGGGTTTACCTT
>JAIRTU010000084.1 GCA_031254735.1 Bacteroidales bacterium
ACCTTGCAGCAGTACGCCGTAAAATTTTTGCGGCTCGCAATAATACAGGCACGCTTTGCCGTTTTGTTTGATTTCGGCAAATTTTTGCGAACTTGTATTGGTGGTCAGAAACACCGTAAGCGGGTTTTCTTCCGCTTCGTGAACAGCGACAAGCCCGGGGTACTCGTTCGGATTTTTAAGGTTGAGCATTGCACGAGTAGAGGGAAAACCCTCTTTGTCGATATTCGTCAAATAGACAAGTGATGCGGTTTGCATCACTTTCAGACATGCTGACTGTTTTTTCGTTAATTCCATTTTATCTTAATTTTATGCCCTTTGCCGGGGCGGTTATTATCTTATCGTTGAAATTTCTCTCTTTGTTTCATGTTTAACTCCTCTTGTATTATCGTGTCAATTATTCTTATTAATCAGGGTTACAGCAAGTAGGAGTATATGTAAAATTTGCATATACTGCATTTTCTTTAAGTTCCTCTCTTTAAAAATATCACGAAATACGCTTTGAACATGTGCAATTTTTGCACATATTGATTTTTTACCCAATTCTTTAATCTTGCAAATATTTTTAATATGTCGAAGAACAAACATTCTTGTCGTCAATAGCACTATGTTCCATTTTGGAACGTACTGAATTTTCCTTTTGATAAATGATGATATGATATATATTTTGTTCATTCGTAAAAAGACAGCGAAAATTACTGCAATTTTTCTTTTAAATATTTGCCTGTAAGCGAATCAGGACAGTTGACAATATCTTCCGGCGTGCCGGCAAAAACAATTTCTCCGCCTTTGCTTCCGCTGCCCGGACCTATATCAATTATCCAATCGGCACATTTTATCAATTCCAGATTATGTTCGATGACAATAACACTATGCCCCTGTTCTACAAGCAGCCGAAATATTTTATATAATTTTTCAATATCGTAATAATGCAGTCCTGTGGTGGGTTCGTCAAAGATAAAAACTATTTTTTTTGCATGAGAGGCTTTTCCCAGAAAAGAAGCCAATTTGATACGTTGAGCCTCGCCGCCCGAAAGCGAAGAAGAAGACTGTCCCAAATGCAAATAATCCAAACCCACGTCCTGCAAAGGCTGCAAAGTGATTAAAACATTATCCACCAATCGATTTTTGGGTTGCGATTGAAAAAAAACAATGGCTTCATCTACCGTAAAATTCAAAATATCCGCAATGGTTTTATTGCCTATTTTCACGTCAAAAGCTTCTTCTTTGTAGCGTTTTCCGTCGCATTCGTCACATACAATTTCCACGTCCGACATAAACTGCATGCCGATTTTTATCTTTCCTTCTCCCTGACAAACCTCACAACGTCCGCCTTCGACATTCAGAGAGAAAAAACCGGGTCGGTATCCCCGCTGTCTCGACAAAGGCTGATCGGCATACAGTTGACGAATTATATCAAAAGCACCCACATACGTTGCAGGATTGGAACGTGAAGAACGTCCGATAGGCTCTTGATTGACAAATTCTACGCTGTCGACCCATTTTATATCTCCCGACAGTTTTGCATTCTCTTTGCGATACGAAAACTCCTCCTCTAATCTGTGTTTCAATTCGGGATACAAAACGCCTTTTATCAAAGAAGATTTTCCACTTCCCGAAACGCCTGTAATCACCGTAAATACACCCAACGGAATTTCTGCCTGTACATTTTTCAAATTATGCAAATCGGCATCTTTCAAACAAAGCGAATGTTTAAATTTATTCCGTTTTTTTGGAACATTTATTTGTCGAATACGATTGATAAACTGAGCCGTTATACTTGTTGTATCTTTTTCCAACTCGTTGAAAGTTCCCTCAAAAACAATTTCACCGCCATATTGTCCGGCATACGGACCCACATCTATTATATAATCTGCCGCTCGAATAATATCTTCATCGTGTTCTACCACCAAAACCGTATTGCCAATATCGCGTAAATGTTTCAACAGATGAATCAAACGATGCGTATCCACCGTGTGCAAACCGATACTCGGCTCGTCCAAAATATACAAAGAACCCACCAAATTGCTTCCCAACGAAGTCGCCAGATTTATCCGCTGATATTCTCCCCCCGACAAAGTGTGCGAAGCCCTGTTTAAGGTAAGATAAGACAATCCCAAATCACACAAAAACTGCAAACGAACACATATTTCTTTTATCAAAAATTCTGCGACAGCCGCATCGCCCTGTTGGTCAAATTTTAAATTTTTAAAAAAATCCAAAGCCTCTCCCACAGGCAGTGCCACAACATTGGCGATCGACCGTCCATTAATTTTTACATAACCCGCATCTTTTGCCAAACGAGAACCTCCGCATTCGGGACAAACAGTCTGTCCTTTGTAACGAGAAAGCAATACACGATATTGAACTTTGTACATGTTTTCTTCCACCCATTTAAAGAAACGATCTATCCCCGTAAAATACTTATTTCCTGTCCAAAGAAGTTCATATTCTTTTTCCGTTAAATCTTTAATCGGTTTATATATCGGAAAATCGAAACGGTACGCATTTTTTATAAGTTCATCTTTGTAGGCACTCATTTTATCGCCTTTCCACGGAGAGATTGCATTGTCGTAAACCGAAAGCGATTTGTTGGGAATGACCAAATCGCGATTTATTCCGACAGCTTCTCCTATTCCGTTGCAAAGAGGACAAGCGCCGTAAGAATTGCTGAACGTAAACATGTTGGTACTCGGTTTGCGAAACTTCATTCCGTCGGCTTCAAACTTATTGGAAAAATGATGTTCTTTCACTTCGCCATTTGCATAATAAGCCATGATTATGCAACGTCCGTTTCCCTCAAAATAAGCTGTTTCTATCGAATCGGCTATTCGGGCTTTGTTTTCTTCGCTGTCTTCGAGCGTACATCTGTCTATCAACAAAGAAAGCGTATCTTTCTTTGAAAATTTCATGGTCAAGGCTTCGTCTATGGGAATGATTTCGCCTTGATGATACAGCCTGCTAAATCCTTGGTTTAAGAGAATCTCCATTTTTTGCTGCAAACTGCGTTTTTCGTCTGCCGCAAAAGTTGCCAGGATAACAATTCGGGTTTGTTTATCCAAATCAAATATAAAATCGAAAACATCACTCACGCTGTCGCGGACAACTTCCTTGCCCGAAATGGGAGAATATGTTGCTCCAAGACGAGCAAACAACAATTTGATATATTCATAAATCTCGGTAGACGTACCCAAAGTAGAGCGAGGATTTTTTGTTCCCACTTTTTGCTCAATGACAATAGCGGGCGGAATGCCCTGCACCAATTCTATGGTCGGCTTTTGAATTTTGCCCAGAAATTGCCGTATGTACGCATTCAGACTTTCGACATACCGACGCTGTCCCTCTGCAAAAACAGTATCAAAAACCAACGAAGATTTTCCACTCCCCGAAAGTCCGGTTACCACAACCAACTTGTTTCGCGGAATGGCAACATCTA
>JAIRTU010000122.1 GCA_031254735.1 Bacteroidales bacterium
ACAATATCGTCCACAACGCCTTGCAGAGAAACAAGACAGCGTTCGATATTGCGTTCTTCGTTTTTTGTGATAATTACGGCGGAAATTTGCATGCTGTACTATTTTTGGTAACAGGGTTAGTTTTCTATTTTATTCATTATCAAAACAATATAATCAATGATGTTGAATGTTGAAATGCTTTGAAAAAGATGTTTCATGGATAACATTATTTATAATTTCTGATCAAAACCTCGTCTATTCCTCCGCGGTGATCTTCCTTAGAGTTGATCGTTCGCTTTGCTTTCACGATAGATATTTTGTAATCTTTATACAAATCTTTAATAAATGCGGAAGCCGAATTTGACAATAAAAACCGAATGCCTTTTGCGTCCAACTCATCGCAGGCGTTTTTCAAATTGATTTGATCGTCCTTGTTCCAACCGCCCTGTACATATCCCGTAAAATTAGAACTTTCGGAAAGCGGATAATAAGGCGGGTCTAAATAGACAAACGATTTTTTGTCCAACATTTTCAACACTTCCGAATAGCCGGTATTTAAAATCCGGATATTATTCATATTCAAATAATTATGAACGGCTTTTAATCCGGGTTCATTGATAATATTCGGATTTTTGTGTCTGCCGAAAGGAGCGTTAAACTCTCCCGCATTGTTCACCCGATAAAGACCGTTGTAACAGGTTTTGTTCAGATAAATAATTCGGGAAGCACGCTGAACATTGGTCAAAGTTCGGAATTTGTCTGTCCTGTCCAACGATCGAATTTCATAAAAATATTCCATCGTGTTCTCGTGTTTTCTTAACGATTCTATCAATTCGTCGAGATTGTTTTTAATGACCTCATAAACATTTATCAATTCTTTGTTCAGATCGTTGATAATTGCATTTTTTGGTTGTAAATAAAAAAACACGGCGCCTCCTCCAATAAACGGTTCTATATAATTAAGACTTTTTATGTTTTCAGGCAAAAAACCGGCAATTGAGGGAATAAGTTGTCTTTTCCCTCCAACCCATTTCAAAAATGGAGATACCAAGAGGCTGTTTTTTGTCATTTATTTTATAAAAATTATTCCTCAAAACCGGAACGGCGATCGTATTTAAATTGTTTAATTCCAATTACTTATGCACCTTCTTGATAAAATCTTCCACTTCGGGACTTCCGCCCTGATAAACCAAATATCCGTTGTAAGGTTCACGTTCCGTAATTTCATCATTGACAGGTGTAAGCATTAACTTTTTCACTTCTTCGGGGTCGTGTGTCTGTCCCAATGCCCAACCCAATTTGATAAAGGCAACTTCGGGAAGCATATTTCCCGCAGGAATAATTCCTTTTGCCATCATATCGCGTCCTGTATCGTATACAAACATGTGAACATATCCCCAAATGGTTTGCAAGGTCATATATTGATGTACGCCTGCTTTTTTTGCACGTTCGATGGCAGGATACATTTCTTTGTTTACGTGTCCCAAACCTGTTCCTACCCAAACAACGCCTTTGTATCCGTTATCAACAATGGAGTCCAGCATATCGGGTTTCATTCCGGGATAATAATACAGCATTGCCACCCTGTCGTCGAAAGCGGGAATAATTTTCACTTCTCTGTCGCTTCTTCGGCGATTGTAGTTCTGCTTGATGGGCGATACTCCTTTGCGGGTAACGCGAGCAACAGGCGTATCGCCTATGGTACGAAAAGTAGAACGATACGAAGAGTGCATTTTGCGGACACGTGTACCTTTGTGCAGCAAACCGTATTCGTCGGAAGTGGGTCCAAACATGCAAACCAGCACTTCGGCGATGTCGCCATGCCCTGCGGCAGTCATGGCGTGCATGAGGTTCAATGCCGCATCTGAACTCGGACGGTCGGAAGAGCGTTGAGAACCAACCAACACCACAGGCACAGGCAAGTTTTGACACATAAACGTCAAGGCTGCGCCGGTATGATGCAACGTGTCTGTTCCGTGACCAATCACAATGCCCTCTATTCCGTTTTCGATTTCTTTTCCTATCTGTTTTGCCAACGCGATATATTGGGCAGGACCCATGTTTTCCGAGAAAACGGCAAATATTTTTTCGGTATCCAAATTACAAATTTCTGCCAATTCGGGAACTGCACCATAGAGTTCTCCCGGCGAGAAAGCAGGAATTACAGCACCTGTTCTGTAATCCAATCGGGAAGCAATAGTTCCTCCTGTTCCCAACAGTTTCACATGAGGCAATCCCTCGGTATAGGGAAATGCTTTTTCAGGAACTTTGTAATTGGCTTTTTTGTAGCCTGTTTCTTTCATTCCCGTAATGGTACGAATATCGATCCCGACATTGTAACCGGTAATAATTTTCAAGACGATATGAAGATGGTCGTCGTTTTCGGCACGCGGAAGTACCGTTCCCGTAAAATTACCGCGTGTGGTTTCTACCTCTGCCGTTCCCCAAACACGCACATTGTACTTCTTCAATAAATTGAGGGCTTCTCCTTTGTATCCCTGAAAAAAGTCTTCGCTCATAATATATACTGTTTTTTTATTTTCTAATTAAAATGAAATTCCTGTGTTAAACATACATGGATAATCTATTGTGGTATATCTTGTTTTAATTGATTTTCAATTTCGTTTATGCTCGGCAATACCGATTTATAGTTGTCGGGCAAAAATTTGGACAGTTGATATTCGGAAATGCCAATCGGCTGATTGATAAATTCCAATGAATATTGAACTTCCACATTGTCCTTGGTTGCGCATATTATCAATCCTATGGTCGGATTGTCAAGGTCTCTTTTTCGTTGATGATTGATTGCCGAAATATACAATCCCAATTTGCCTGCATATTCTGCTTCAAAGTCGCCGGTTTTCAACTCTACCACCACATAACAATGCAGTTCGGTATGATAAAAAAGCAAGTCGATAAAGCGTTCTTTTTCGCCTATTTTTACCGGCACCTGTCTGCCGAGATAAGCAAATCCCTGTCCCAATTCCAACAAAAATCGTGTAATATTATCTGTTAGAGCATCTTCCAATTCTCTTTCTTTATAATTTTCCGTAAGCGACAAAAAGTCGAAATTATAGGGGTCTTTTATTATTTCTCTTGCCAAATCGCTTTGCACTTCGGGCAGCAGTCGAGAAAAGTTGTTCAGCGATTTTCCCTGTGCGGCATACAAATCGGCTTTCAAAAAATTTATCAATATTGCTCTGCTCCAACCGTTATCTATTGTTTTCCGAACATAAAACAAAGCCTCTTTTATCGATTTGCATTTGGTAATAATTTCTCTGTGATGTCCCCAAGGAATTTGAAAGACAAAATGACTTTCGATTTCATCACCAATGCTCTGCAAATCGTCCACAGCTTGTGGACGATTTGTGATGTTGTTGTTCTCTTCCGCATCCCGAAATTCGTCCACAAGTTGTGGACGAATTATATCATTCTCATTTTCAACACTTTGCCGATTTTTGCCCGCTTGATCGCCAATTATGGTTTTGCTGCTCTTTGCAATAGTCTGCGATGTGTCGTTCTGCAAATCGTCCACAACTTGTGGACGATTTATATCATTCTCATTTTCAGCGTTTTGTAAATCATCAACAAGCTGTTGACGATTTACGTCTTCAACCTGTTGAAAAATTGTGTCGTCTTGTGTATAGAACAAATAAAACCGCTTGCAATATTTCAGATTGGTAGAAGAAAATCCCTGTATTTCAGGAAATTCATTTCTCAAATCATGGCTCAGCTGTTCAAAGAAATTATTTCCCCACGTCGACTCCATTTGACGAACAACAATATCCTGCCCCAAATCCCAATAAAGCCGCAACAGTTCCGTATTTACTTTTACGGCGGCTTTTATTTGGCTTTGGCGAATCCGCTGTTTTAAATCGATAAGCCATTGTCGATATTGATTGTTGTTTGCCATATACAACGTTTATTTGTTCTGTCGCAAATATCTCTGTCTTTACTTTATCTCTTTCGCCAACTCGCTCAGATTGATATTTCCTTCGCTTATCGCCCGAAGTTCTCCCATAATGCTGTTGACCTTATCCGCAAGACCGGTGTTTTTTCGAGTAGGAGAAAATTTATCTTCCAACACCTTGATCCGACCAATAATTTCTTCCTTGGCAATTTTTTTGAAGTTCAATGTGCTTAAAATAGATTCAAAATCCAATTCAGGACGTGCAAACATCAGTTTTACCACAGAAGGAACTATTGCCAAATCGATCTGTTTTTCTTTCAACAAGGCAAACAACTCATACAAACGATTGATATTAAACGGAATTTCTTTGTATTGTCCATGTAAATGTTTCAATTGCTGTCCAAAGAAAACGCCAAGCCGTTTAGGATTTACTCCCAACTCTTCAACAATCCGTTTCATCAGCGGATAATAATTTTTTGACAAAATATATTTAAATGTATCTTCCGGCACTTTCCACAATGCCAATCGGTTGTATCGTTCGGAAAGGTCTTCGGGAACATTTTTGCGCAAGCGATCTATATGTTCTTCATCTAAGGGAATCGGAACGGAATCGGTGTCGGGATACATACGGTCAGCACCCGGAAGCACCCGCTCAAAAATGGTTGTTCCGTTGCCGAAACTTTTGCGGGTTTCGTTCGGAACACCGTCAAAAGTCATCAACGCTCTTTCTTCAATCACATCTAAACCCGTGGGAACATCTTCTTGCAGACTCCAAAAGACAATTTGTGCATCGTTGTCGGTTGCTTTGAGCAAATGTTTTATTTTATCCCAATGGTTTTTATCGAAAACAGGTTTCAAATCTTCCGAAGACGTCATATTGGGGGTTTCGATGCAGGCAATTACTTTCAAACGGTGAATAAATTCATCGTAAAATGCTTTTTCGGGTTGTGTGAAGTGCGAAAGCAGGTTTTTGAAATGAGGAAGATTAACCGCATACACCTTTTTGTGTGCCATCGCTTTTTGTATTTCTTCCGAAGATGTTTGAAAATCTGCCGGATTTAATTCTACGGAAGTCATCTTCCAATTTTCTTTTTTGCAGCGTTTCAACAGTTCTTCTCGGATATGCAACAATGCCCATTGACGAAATGCTTCGTTGTGAGAGAGTTCGGGTATCCATTTGGTGTGAGCAACACCTTTTATTTCAATACGTGTGCCGCCTTTGCAACTCACATTTACGTCTTCGCGTCCCGCACCAATTCCGGTACGGACTTTTCCTGTGCTGCGGTTCAGAAAGCGAATATGGTCGCATGCTTCTTTCAGCTCTTCGGGGTTCATCAATTCGGGTGCGGTAACCGTTTCTATCAGCGGCATGCCCAAGCGGTCGGTGCGGTAAATACGAACATGACCAATATCCGACACCTCGCGACAAGAATCTTCCTCTATGCTTAACTGTATGAGATTGACTTTTTTACCGCTTTTCAACGTAATTTCTCCGTCAATTCCGATAATCGCCGTCCGCTGAAATCCGGTAGGAATAGAGCCGTCCAAATATTGTTTTCGGGTGATATGCACTTCGCCCACTATATTCAACTTCGACAGCAGCGAAATTTCAATGGAAATATCCAAGGCTTCCCTGTCGATAGGGAAAGGAGGCGTATCGTCTACATCGTATGTGCATGCCGTTTTGTTGGCAATACGATAGATAATCTCTTTTTTTGTTTTAAATTCCATCAAAGCCGTTCCGTCGTATTCGCCCAACTCCGAAAGGGTCGGACGCATGTGACGTATCAATTCGGCATCGTATTCGTCCGGTTTCTGGAAAAATCCTGCCGGACAATTGCAGAATAATTTTCGTTTGGTCAACAACTGTTGATGAACTTCAAGCCCCGACATAAAGCCTATACGATCGTAATCGGCTTGCGACGCTTCCTTTCGATTGACATAACCAATGGCTTTTTTGGTTGATTCGTAATTTTGAATAGAATTATTATCGTTCACGTATTGGAGGTTTTTATATTGTTTATTAATGAGTTACCCAACAGGTAACCTTTTCCTTTTTGAAAAACCAAAAGTAGTAAAAATTTAAATAAAAACAATAAATAAAACAGAAAAAATTTCATTTTTTTTCTCTCGTAACAAAATCTTCATTTTGAGAGCAGAAAGAAAGGCAGATCACAAGACGAAAAAACGCTATTGCAAGCCGTAAAGCGGTTCGGCAATCTCAAAAACCGATCCCCCGATCTATATAAAACGAATGAGCATGCAAGTTTATTGCGGATAAAGCCCCGATTTTTTAAAAAAAATTTCAATGATCAAAAAAATCACCGCGATTTACCGTAATTTCGTTCGCAGCAACGTTATTCCGTTTTTTCTGTTACGGATTTATTTGTTTCGGATAAAATTGCGAGCGAAATCTTTATCTGCTTGCAGTTGTTGTTTCAGGGCGTCGACAGAATCGAATTTTTTGTTTTCGCGGATAAAATAAATCGGAACAACTTTCAGATGAAGACCGTAAAAATCGCCCGA